>JAJYAW010000344.1 GCA_021779335.1 Myxococcales bacterium
GTCCTTGTTCACCCCGCCCTTGACCTCCTTGGGGGCGCCCTCCACGAGATCCTTGGCCTCCTTGAGGCCGAGGCCCGTCACCGCGCGGACCTCCTTGATCACGTTGATCTTGTTCGCGCCGGCGTCCAGGAGGACGACCGAGAACTCGGTCTTCTCCTCGGCGGGCGCGGCGGCCGCGGCAGCGGCCGGGCCGGCCACGGCGACGGCCGCGGCGGCGGAGACGCCCCACTTGGTCTCGAGCTGCTTCACGAGGTCGGCGGCCTCGAGGATGGTGAGACCGGACAGCTGCTCCACGATGGCATTCAGATCGGCCATTTTCGTCTTCCTTTTCTTCTTCGGGGCGGCGCCTTCCGGGCGAGCCCCGCAGCGTGCAGTGGGGTCGCGCACCGCGCGGCCCCGGGTTCAGGTACCGTTTAAGACTGCTTCTCCAGCTGCTCCTTCCGCGCGCCGAGCACGCGGGCGAGCTGCTGGGCCGGGGTTCCGACGATGCGGGCGATCTTGGTGGCAGGCTGGGTGATCATCCCCAGGATCTGCGCCCGCAGCTCGTTGAGGCCAGGCAGCTTGGCGAGGGCGGCGACGCCCTTGGCGTCCACCAGCTTCCCCTCGACGACCGCCCCGCGGATGGTGAAGTTCTCGCGGTCCTTCATGAACTCCGCGAGGAGCTTCGCCGGCGCGACCACGTCGTCGTAACTCATGACGAGCGCCGTCGGCCCCACGAACTTGTCAGCGACCACCTCCACCGGCGTGCCCTTGGCGGCGCGCGCGGCGAGGGTGTTCTTCACGACGCGGTACTCCACCTTGCTGTCCCTCAGCTTCTTGCGCAGGGCGGTGACCGTCTCCACGTCGAGACCCTTGGGCTCCGCCACGATGGCGGCCCGGGCCTTGGCCATCTTGGCGTGCAGCTCGCCGATGACCCCTTCCTTCTCAGTCCGGTTCATCCGAATTCACCACCTTTCATGCCGCCGGCGCCTTCGCCGGGCGGCTTCGTTCGGGCTTCGGACGGCCGGACGGCCGGTACCAAAACCCCCTGGCCAAGCAGGGGACGCTGCGTACGACAAGCGCAGGTTCCGTCTCGGCGGGTCGGTGCCTCGCGGCGCCGCTTGGCCACTCCCCCCTTTGACCACTCGCACTCGGGGAAGAGCGGGCCCGCTGTCTTGGACCAGTACCCCCGGCGGCCTCATGCCGCCGGGAACTCCTACGGCAAAGCTTCGGCTAGGCGTGGTGCGCGGAGAGCTCGGCGGTGTCGAGCTTGATGCCGGGCCCCATGGTGCAGGAGATGGTGACGTTCTTCAGGTAGACGCCCTTGGCGGTCTGGGGCTTGGCCTTGAAGATGAGCTCCATGATGGCGGTGAAGTTCTCCCGCAGCTTCTGCTGATCGAAGGAGGCCTTCCCGAACGGCACGTGGACGATGCCCGCCTTCTCGACGCGGAACTCCACCTTGCCGGCCTTCTGCTCCTTGACGGCCCGGGCGATGTCCAGCGAGACGGTGCCGACCTTGGGGTTCGGCATCAGGCCGCGGGGGCCGAGCACCTTGCCGAGCCGGCCGACCACGCCCATCATGTCCGGCGTCGCCAGCACCTTGTCGAAGTCCATGAAGCCGCCCTGGATCTTCTCGGCCAGGTCCTCGGCGCCCACCACGTCGGCGCCGGCCTCGCTGGCCTCCTTGGCCTTGTCGCCCTTGGCGAACACGGCCAGCTTGATGGCCTTGCCCATGCCGTGCGGCATGACCACGGCGCCGCGCACCACCTGATCGGCGTGCTTGGGATCGACGCCCAGGTTGATGGCCGCGTCCACCGTCTCGTCGAACTTCTTGGAGGCGGTCTCCTTGACGAGCTTGAGCCCCTCCTCCAGCTTGTACCGCCGGTTCCGGTCAACCTTCGCCGCAGCCGCCTTGAACTTCTTGCCGTTAGCCATTTGGTCGTTCCTCGTTGAAGGCGGCGTCAGCCGACGATGTCGATGCCCATGGAGAGGGCCGTCCCCTCGACGGTCCGCATCGCGGCCTCGAGGCTGCCGGCCGTCATGTCCGACATCTTCAACTTGGCGATCTGCTCGACCTGCTTCTTGGTCAGCTGCCCGACCTTCTCCTTGCCGGGCTTGTGCGCCCCCGAGCCCTTCTTCTTCTCGGTGTGCAGGCCGGCGGCCTTCTTGATGAGGATGGCGGCGGGCGGCGTCTTGAGGATGAAGGTGAAGGAGCGGTCCGCATACACGGTGATGATCACCGGGATGATGAGCGCTTCCTTGGCCTGGGCCTGCGTGGCCGCGTTGAACTGCTTGCAGAACTCCATGATGTTGACGCCGTGCTGGCCGAGGGCCGGGCCCACCGGCGGCGCCGGGTTGGCCTTGCCGGCCGGCAGCTGCAGCTTGATCTGACCTGTGATCTTCTTCATCTCGTCTCCTCTCGTGGTTCCTCGAGCTCGCGCTCTCCCACGCCTTCGTTGTGTTCAGCGCACCGCGGGGCGGCCCGAGGGCCGCCCGATCACGTCTTCTCCACCTGCATGAAGTCGAGCTCCACCGGCGTGGCGCGGCCGAAGATGGAGACCAGCACGCGCACCTTGCCCTTCTCGGGCTTCACTTCCTCGACGGTGCCGTTGAAGTTGGAGAACGGTCCGTCGATGACGCGGACCTGGTCGCCCTCCTCGAACTGGACCTTCGGCTTCGGCTTGAGAGAGCCCTCGGAGATCTGCGCGGTGAGGCGCGAGACCTCGGCGTCGGTGATGCTGGGCACGTCCTTCGGGTTCTTGGCCGAGCCGACGAAGCCGGTCACCTTGGGGGTCCCCTTGACGAGGTGCCAGGTGCTGTCGGTCATCTCCATGTTGACCAGGATGTAGCCGGGGAAGAACTTCCTCTTGGAAGTCTTCTTCTCGCCCTTGACCATCTCCTGGACCACCTCCATGGGGATGAGAACCTCGCCGAAGGAGTCCTGGAGCGCCTCCTGCTTGACGCGCTCCTCCAGGGACTTCTTCACCTTGTTCTCGAAGCCCGAGTAGGTGTGGACCACGTACCACTTCTTCATGCCCATCTCCGTTCCGCCGGCGCGCCGCCGCCCCCGGCTGGCGCTCTGCGCCCGACGACCTCGCCCGTTCCGGGCCCCGCCCTAGTACACCAGGGCGCTGAGCCGGCCCCAGACGAAGTCGAAGACGCCCAGGATGACCGAGGCGATGAGACTGGCCACTACCACCGCCACCGTGGCCGCCCGCGTCTCGCGCAGGCTCGGCCAGGTGACGCGCTTCAGCTCCAGGGCGATCTCCAGCGAGACGGCCTGGGTCTTCGGGATGCGCCACACCACCACCGCCACCAGCGTCGCCACGGCGAACCCCGCCACCGTGGAGACGTTCCAGCCCTCGACCAGGACGGTGGCGTCGTTGAAGCGCGCGTAGGAGAAGGCCAGCGAGAAGATCTTCTCGAGGAACTTGCCCAGGGCGATGGCCGCGAGGACGTAGAAGATCGCGACGTACCGCTTCGGCTGTTCGACGCCGGCTGCGTTGTCCATGGCTCTTCGGGCCTTCTTGCGGGGAGACGAGGCCGCCGGCAGGGCGGCCCCGTCTCTCCGAGTCGGGTGGCAGGCCAGGAGGGATTCGAACCCCCAACCCGCGGTTTTGGAGACCGCTGCTCTACCGTTCGAGCTACTGGCCTAAGACGGTGTCGGGACTACTTCGTCTCCTTGTGCGCCGTGTGCTTGCGGCAACGCGGGCAGTACTTGGAGAGGTTGAGCTTGTCCTGCGTCTTCTTCTTGTTCTTGGTGGTGGAGTAGTTGCGCTCCTTGCAGGCGGCGCACTCCATCGTGATGATGCTTCGGTTGCTGGCCATGGCTTTGGACCGCCCTTCCTTACGCGATGATCTCGGAAACGACGCCCGAGCCGACCGTGCGCCCACCCTCGCGGATGGCGAAGCGGAGCTCCTTCTCCATCGCGACGGGGGTGATCAGCTCCACCTCCACCCCGATGTTGTCGCCC
>JAJYAW010000345.1 GCA_021779335.1 Myxococcales bacterium
GTCCGCCAGGCTGGCGGCGGCCCTGGCGGCGCGGGCCGGCGTGGCCGGGCCGGAGCCGGAGGAGGCGGAGGGCTTCCTGGAGGCCTTCGCCTTCCACGCCGCGGAGGGGTCGTGAGCGGGTCCGACGCCGCCGCACCCGGCCAGGGTCAGGCCCGCCAGCGCCGCGTCGCCGCCTTCGTGCGCGCCCGGCGCGACGGCTGGGAGCGGCTGGACGCGCTCTCGGCGCGGGTCGGCGCTGGCCGGCTCACGCTCGCGGAGGTGGACGAGCTGGATCGGCTCTACCGGCGCGCCGCCGGCGACCTGGCCCACGCCCGGACCGCCTTCGCCGGGACCGACGCCGAGGGCTACCTCTCGCAGGTGACCGCCCGCGCCTACGCCGCGCTCTACCGCGGGCGGCGTCGCCCCTGGGCCGCGCTCCAGGCCCTCTACCGGCGCGAGGCGCCGGCGGCCATGGCGTCGAACGGCGGGGCGCTGGCGCTCTCCGCCGGCTCGCTGCTGGCCGGGGTCCTGGGCGGCGCGGGCGCGGTGGCGCTGGAGCCCGGGGCGGCCGGGTGGCTCGTGCCCGAGGGGATCCGGGCCTCCCTGGCGGCGGGCCGGCTCTGGACCGGCGACCTGCTCTCCGCCGCGCCCGGCCTGGCCGGCGGGGCCATCCTGCGCAACAACGTGACGGTGGCCGGGCTGGCCTTCGCCCTCGGCGTCACCGGTGGCCTCGGCACCGCCGCGCTCCTCCTGGCCAACGGCGTGGTCCTGGGCGCCGTGGCGGCCGCGGTCTTCCGGGCCGGGCTGGGGCCGGCGTTCCTGGCCTTCCTCTCGGCGCACGGCCCGGCCGAGCTCTCGGCGCTGGTGCTGGCGGGGCAGGGCGGCTTCGTCCTGGCGAGCGGCCTGGTCCGGCCCGGCGAGTGGCCCCGCGCCGAGGCGATGGCGGCGCGAGGACGGGAGGGGGCGAGGCTGCTGGCGGTGGCGCTCCCGGTGCTGCTCCTGGTGGCGCTGGTGGAGGCGACGGTCTCGCCGGCCGAGCGGTTCCCCGCGGCGGCCCGGGCGGCGCTCGGGCTGGGGCTGGCCGCTGCGCTCTGGAGCTACTTGTGGCGGGCCGGGCGGGCGGCCACCGAGGCGAGCGCCGCCGCCGGCGGCTCGGCGCTCGGCGAGGCCTGACGGGGCGGTGGCCGGGCCAGGCGAGCGGCGGTGTGCAGCTCCTCCGCCTCGAGCCTCGCGAACCAGCGGGCGGCGCGCGCCTTCACGCCGGCCCACTGGATCTGCTCGCCGGTCGCCTGCGGCAGCGTGCCGGGCACGGGGGTCGGAGCCGGGCCGGCGACCAGCCGGGCGCCGGCGCCGCGCGCGAAGACCTCGCTGTAGCAGGAGGAGTGGGTCCGGGCGCAGAAGGGGCACTGGTAGTACCGGACGGTGCTCCCCGGCGCCGACCAGCTCGTCATCGCGACCTGGCAGTGGGTGCAGACGACGGCGTCCATGCGCCACCGATATCACCTGATCGATCCCGGTCAAGAAAGCGGCCGGATCCACGCGGGGATCCTGCGGATCCGGGCGGGGCGCTGTGCGCGGCGGCGCGGGGTGGGGAACGGTGGGGCGGCGAGGCCCCGTCAGGGTAGACTGCCGCGCCATGGCGCGCCTCCCCACGCTCCGGCTCCTGGTGGCGCTCGCCGCGCTCGCGGTGGGCTGCGCACGCCTGACGCCCACGCCGCCCGAGCCCCCGCCCCTGAGCCCGAGCCCGAGCCCGAGCCCGATCGCAGCGCCGACCGCGGCCTCGACGGAAGGCGCCGCGCCCCCGGCGTCGGCTGCGGGCGCCGGCGCCGCGCCCCAGACGTCGACCGCCGCCGCGCCGCCCACCTCGCTCCTCCCCCCTCATCTCCTCGACAACCTCCCGCCGCCGCTGCCGCCGCCCGAGCCGCCGCCGGACCTCACGCCGCCGCCCGCCGCGGTGGCCCAGGCGGATCCGCTCGACGTGCTCTGGGGCCACCGGCTCGACTTCGGCGCGGGCGGGCAGCCGCTCGTCACCATCCGGATCATGGAGGGCCAGGAGGCCATCCTGCTGCACCCGCTCGGCCCGGCGCGGCTCGTGCTCCGGGGCGGCGCCACGCTCGAGCTCCCGGCGGGGGCCAGGCTCACCGTGCGGCTCCGCGGCGGCGCGCCGGCGCGGCTCGACCACGCGCCGCTCCTCGCCGAGGCCTCCGTGAGCGAGCGCCGCTCCCTCGACGCGGCCCGCCGCGACTGGGCCTCGCGCGGCGTGCCGGTGCGGAGCCGGCTGGTGGGCGGCGTCTACGGCATCGCCGGGCGGGTGGTGGACAACCGGCGCGAGCTCCTGCTGGCCGACGGCGACCGCACGCTGGCCGGGGCCCAGGCGCTGGCGGCCGATCTCATGCGCCGCTTCGGCCAGCGCATCCCGCTCCACGCCGACCTGGTGGAGCGCCCTCGCGGCACGCTGCTGGTCTCCGGCGCGGCGGGGCCGCTCGGCGAGGCGGACCGGGTCCTGGCGCTCGAGCCGGCCGGCGACGCCGGCACCGCGGTGCAGGCCGTCTGGCACGGCCTGGACGGGCGGGCGGCGCGGGAGGACCGGCGCTACCGCGGCCGGGTCCTCGTCACCGTCGACGCCGGCGGCGCCCTCGCCGCGGTGGACGCCCTGCCGCTGGAGGCGCTCCTGCGCGGCCTCGTCCCCTCGGAGATGCCGGCCGGCTCGCCGCTCGAGGCGCTCAAGGCCCAGGCCGTCACGGCCCGCTCCAACGTGCTGGCGCAGATCGGCACGCGCCACCTGGGCGACCCCTACGTGCTCTGCGCCGAGGTGCACTGCCAGGCCTACCGGGGGACGGGCTACGAGACCGCCCGCACCGACGAGGCGGTCCGGGCCACCGCCGGGGAGGCGCTCTTCGGGCGCGCCAACCGGACCCTGGTGGACGGCGTCTACTCGGCGATGTGCGGCGGCCACGGCGAGGACGCCTCCAACGTCTGGGGCGGCGCGCCCGACCCGAGCCTGCGCGGCCTGCCCGACCTGCCCGACGAGTTCGCCGGCCTCTGGAGCGGCGGGCTCCGCGACGAGGTCCGGCTGCGCGCCTTCCTGGCCGACCCGCCCGACGCCTACTGCCGGCGCCCGGCGGCGGCGCGCCCGGACCGCTTCCGCTGGGAGCGGCGCTTCCCGCCGGCCGAGCTCGACGCGCTGGCCGCCGCCCTGGGCGTCGGGTCGGTCCGGGCGCTCACCGTGCTGGAGCGCGGCGTGTCCGGACGGGCGCTGGCGCTCCGGGTCGAGGGGACGCTCGGCGCCGCCGACGTGCGCGGCGAGCTCACCATCCGGCGGCTGCTGCGCAACCTGCCCTCGTCGATGTTCGTGGTGGACCGCGACGGGGACGACCTGGTGCTGCGCGGGGGCGGCTGGGGGCACGGCGCCGGCATGTGCCAGTGGGGCGCCATCGGCCGGGCCGAGGCGGGGCAGGGCTACCGCGACATCCTGCGGGCCTACTTCGCCGGCGCCGAGGTGGCGCGCATCTACTGACGCTGCGTTCCGCGCTCGATCGGGCCGGTCCAGTTGGACAGCCCCTTCAGGTCGTAGATGGCCGCGTAGCCGAGCTGCTTCAGCTGGGCGATGGCCATGGCGGTGCGGTGCCCGGTGCGGCAGTAGACGAGCAGCGGCCGGTCCTTGGCCGGCAGCTCGGCGGCCCGCGCGGTGACCTGGTCGTAGGGGAGGAGCTTCGCGCCCGGGATGTGACCGCCCGCGTACTCGGCCGGCGTGCGCACGTCGAGGACCAGCGCGCCGGCGGCGGCGACCCGCTGGGCGGTGGGGCCGTCCACCACGCCGGGCGGCGGCAGGGCGGGGGCGGCGGTGAGGGCGAGGGCGGCGGCGAGGGCGGCGAGGACGGTCATGTCGGCTCCTTGGGGCCTTGGAGCCGCCGGCCGCGTCGGGGGTTCGGCGGACCGGCCGTCAGGCGCCGGCGGAGGGGGGCGGCTCCTCG
>JAJYAW010000346.1 GCA_021779335.1 Myxococcales bacterium
CCGCGGCGGCGCTGGCCGCGTAGGAGGGCGGCGCCACGCCCTGGCCGGGCTTTCGGAGGACGGGGAGGCGAGGCAGCTTCGGCCTGGCGCGCTCGCCGTCGCCGAGGGGCCGGTCGGCGAAGATGGCGGCGTTGCTGGCGGCGTTGCTGGCGGCATCGGCCTGCGGGCGCTCCGCCCGCTGCGGGGCGTCCGGCTTCGGGGCCGCCTCCCTGGGAAGCACCGGGAGCGGGGGCTCGGCCGGCTTGGTCGGGGCCTCGCTGGCGGGCTCGGCGACCTTGGCCGGCTCGACGACCTTGGCCGGCTCGACGACCTTGGCCGGCTCGGGGCGGGCCGCCTGCGTCGGGGGCGCGGGCGGGGGCGGCGCCGGCGCCTGGGCCGTGAACCTCCTGAAGATCAGGAAGGCCAGGGCCAGCGTCAGCACGACCGTCGACGCGATGAGCGCGCGCTTCATGAGTCTCCCGGGCCGGGGCGCTGCGCCCCGCCTGGACGACAGGGTAGCCGCTCGGCGGCCTCCCGGCCACACGTGGGCGCCCCGCGCTCCGGCCCCGGAGCGGCGAGAGCCGGGGGCCCGCGCTGGCGGACGCCCCGGCTCCCACGGCGCCGCTCGGGCCCCGGACTACTTCACGATGTCGAGCAGCTCGACCTCGAAGTCGAGGGTCGAGCCGGGCGGGATGGCGCTGCCGGGGGGGCTGCGATCGCCGTAGGCGATGGCGGCCGGGCAGATGAGGCGCGCCTTGCCGCCCACCTTCATCTTCTGCACGCCCTCGGTCCAGCAGGGGATGACGCCGCTGAGCGGGAAGGTGACCGGGCTGCCGCGGGTGACCGAGGAGTCGAACACCGTGCCGTCGATGAGCTTGCCGGTGTAGTGGACCTTGACCTTGTCGGTGGCCACCGGCGAGGCGCCCGTGCCCTCCTTGACCGGCAGGTAGATGAGGCCGGAGGCGGTCTTCACGGCGCCCGGCTCCTTGGCCATCTTCTCCTGGTACTCGACGCCCTTCTTGGCGCCCTCGGCGGCCTGCGCCGCCTGCCGCGACAGCGCCAGCTTCTGGATGTCCGCCTGCTTGTCGGCCACCTTCACCTCGGCCTTGCCGGCGGCCGAGTCGCGCATGCCGGCCATGACCAGCTCGAGCTCGGCGGGGGTGAAGGCGAAGGGCTTGAGCGACTCCTGGACGGCGACGCCGAGGGCGTACACGGTCTTGTCCTGGTCGGTCTGCGGCTTGGGCGGGGCGGCCGTCTGGTTGCAGGCGGCGAGCAGGAGCGCGGCGGCGAGGGCGGCGGGAAGCGTGTTCTTCACGAGGTTCTCCATGGCTGAGGACGGCGGCGGGGGGCTCCGGCGGCAGGGCATACCACGGGCGGGCGCCCGCCGCCGGTCAAGTCGAGGGGCGGGCGCGGTCACTCCTCCAGCGTGGAGACGTCGCCCTCGGGCAGCCCCTGGGCGCGCGCCTTGAGCACGCGGCGCATGATCTTCCCGGAGCGGGTCTTTGGCAGCGAGTCCACGAAGGTGACCTTCTCCGGCTTCACGATGGGCCCGAGGTGGGTGGCCACGTGGTTGCGCACCTCCTCGGCGAGCTCGTCGGAGGCGACGCGCCCCTGGCGCAGCACGCAGTAGCAGTGGATGGCCTGGCCCTTCACCTCGTGCGGCAGGCCGATGACGGCGGCCTCCGAGACGGCCGGGTGCGAGACCAGCGCGCTCTCCACCTCGGCGGTGCCGAGCCGGTAGCCGGACACCTTGATGACGTCGTCGGTCCGGCCGATGACCCAGAAGTAGCCGTCCTTGTCCCGCTTGGCCGAGTCGCCGGCGCAGTACATGCCGGGGTAGGTGGTCCAGTAGGTCTTGGCCCAGCGCTCCGGGTCCTTGTAGATGGAGGTGGCCATGGCGGGCCAGGGCTTCTTCAGCACCAGGAAGCCCTCCTCGCCGTCCGGCACCGGCTTCCCCTGCTCGTCCAGGATGGCGGCCTCCTGCCCGAAGAACGGCTTGGCGGCCGAGCCCGGCTTGAGGGGCATGCTGGGGATGGGCGTGATCTGGAACATGCCGGTCTCGGTCTGCCACCAGGTGTCCATGATGGGGCAGCGGCCCCGCCCGATCTCGCGGTGGTACCACTTCCACGCCTCCGGGTTGATGGGCTCGCCCACCGAGCCCAGCAGCCGCAGCGTGGAGAGGTCGTGGCGCGCCGGCCAGGAGGCGCCGAAGCGCATCAGGCCGCGGATGGCGGTGGGGGCCGTGTAGAGGATGGTGATGCCGTACTTCTCCACCAGCGACCACCACTTGTTCGGGTACGGGTAGGTGGGCGCCCCCTCGTACATGAAGGTGGTGGCCCCGCACAGCAGCGGCCCGTAGACGATGTAGCTGTGCCCGGTCACCCACCCCGGATCGGCGGCGCACCAGTAGCGGTCCTCGTCCTTCATGTCGAAGACGTACTTGAGCGTGGCGTGCACGCCGGTCATGTAGCCGCCGTGGCCGTGGATCAGCCCCTTGGGCTTCCCGGTGGTGCCGGAGGTGTAGAGGATGTAGAGGGGATCGCCCGCGTCCATCACCTCGGTCGGGCAGCTGCCGGTGGCCAGCGGCAGCTTCATGAGCTCGTGGTACCAGTAGTCGCGCCCCGCCTCCATGCGGATCTCGTGGGCGGTGCGCTGCACCACGATGACGGTCTCGACGGTGGGGCACCTGCGGACGGCGTCGTCCACGATCTTCTTCAGCTCCACCACCTTGCCGTTCATGAAGCCGCCGTCGGCGGTGACCACCACCTTCGACTCGGAGTCCTCGATGCGCCCCTGCAGCGCGTCCACCGAGAAGCCCCCGTACACCACCGAGTGGATGGCGCCGATCTTGGCGCAGGCCAGCATGGCGATGACGATCTCCGGGATGCGCGGCATGTAGATGGTGACGCGGTCCCCCTTCTTCACGCCCATGGCCTTCAGGACGTTGGCGAACTTGGAGACGTCGCGGTGCAGCGCGAAGTAGGAGTAGGTGCGGACCTCGTTGCGCTCTCCCACCCAGATGAGCGAGAGCTTGTTCTTGCGCCAGGTGCGCTGGTGGCGGTCCAGGGCGTTGTGGATGATGTTGCACTGCGCCCCCTTGAACCACTTGAAGTGGGGCTTCTTCGAGTCGTCGAGGACCTTGTCCCACTTCCGGTACCACTCGAGCTCCTCGGCCTCCTTGGCCCAGAAGCCGGTCAGGTCCTCGGCGGCCCGCCTGGACAGCGCGTCCCAGTCCTTCACGAGCGCCTGCGCCACCACCTCGGGGGACGGGTAGAAGACCTCGCCTTCCAGCTGCGGCTTGACGCTCATCCAGGGACTCCCTTCGGCTGCGATGGCGGTGGCGCCCGGGGGAGGCGCGTGGGCATCGGAGGTGGACCTGAACCGTCGACGATAACAAAGTGGGCGCGCACCTCCAAGGGCCTACACGCGACGCGGTGGGCCAGCCGGCGGCGCCGGGCGGGGTCGGGGCGCGCGCGGGGCGCGGGATTCGACCGCTCCACACCCGGCGGCTATCCTGCCGCCGATGGTCCGTCCTCCGCCGCTCTCCCCCGGTGACGTGGTCCGCGTGATCGCCCCGGGCAGCCCGTTCGACGAGGCCGCCTTCGAGGCGGGCCTGGCGGTGCTGCGCGGCCCGCTCGGCCTGGTGCCGCGCTTCCGCGACGACCTGCGAGCCCGCGCCGGCTACCTGGCGGGCGACGACGGGCGGCGGCTCGAGGAGTGGCGAGAGGCGGTGGCCGACGTGGACGCGCGCGCCATCTTCTGCGCCCGCGGCGGCTACGGCGCCATGCGCCTCCTGCCGGCCATCGACCCGGACCCGCTGCTGCGCCGGCCCAAGCTGCTCGTCGGCTTCTCCGACGTGACGGCGCTCCACGCCCTCCTCAACCGCGCCGGCGTGGCCACCGTCCACGGCCCGGTGGTGACCCAGCTCGGCCGCGCGCCGGCCGAGGCGGTGGCGCACC
>JAJYAW010000347.1 GCA_021779335.1 Myxococcales bacterium
GGCGCTGCGGACCCGCCTGGCCCGCGCCGAGCCGCGCGCGCGGCTCAAGACCCTGCGAGGTCGGGTCGAGGCGGCGCGGCGGCGGCTCGAGGGCTGGCGGGCCACCACCTTCCGGCGCGAGCAGGTCCGGGTCGAGCGGCTGGCGGCCCGCCTCGAGCCGGCCAACGTGGCCAAGCTCCTCTCGAGGGGCTTCGCGCTGGCGCTCAAGGACGGGCGGCTCCTGACGCGGAGCGCGGCCGCGGCGCCGGGGGACGCGCTCCGGGTGGCGCTCGGCGAGGGTTGGCTCGACGCCACGGTGACGGCGCGCGACGCGGGCGGCGATCCGGTGCCGGGGCGCGGGCCGGGCGGTGAGCGGGGGGCGGGCCGCCCGGCGGCGGGGCCCCCGGTTGCTTCCACCTCGAAGCGGAGCTAGGGATCGGAGGCGATGATGGCGCGAGGGAGCGAGAAGGCGGCCGGGGCCGCGGAGGCGCCGGCGGCCTCCTACGACGCCGTGGTGGCGCGGCTCGAGCAGGTGGTGGCGGCGCTGGAGGCCGGCGACCTGCCGCTGGAGGCCTCGGTGGAGAAGTTCGCCGAGGGGATCCAGCTGGCGCGCGACGCCGCCAGGCGGCTCGACGAGGCGGAGGCCAGGGTCGAGCAGCTCGTGCAGGGCGCCGGCGGCGAGGACGCCGTGGAGCCCTTCGAGCCGGAGCGCGGCTAGGCCATGGCCGACGAGCGCCCCGCCCCGCCGCGCGTCATCATCGTCGACGACGATCGGGACACGCGCGAGATGCTGACGCTGGCGCTCGAGCTGGAGGGCTTCGAGGTCGGGCAGGCGGCCAACGGGCTGCGGCTCATCTCGGCCATGCACGTGGACCGGCCGGACGTGATCCTGCTCGACGTCATGATGAGCTGGATCGACGGCTTCGAGCTGTGCCGGGCCATCAAGAAGAACCCCACCTTCGCCGACATCCCGGTCATCTTCATCTCGGCCCGCAAGAGCGCGGAGGACGAGCGGACCGGCCTGGCGGCGGGGGCCGTCGCCTACTTCTCCAAGCCCATCGACATGGACGGCCTGGTCGCCCGGATGCGCGCGCTGCTCGGAGGGCGGGCGGACCAGGCCGCGGCGCGGGCCTGAACGGCCGAGCACGATCCGGGAACAGAGAGCACGGGGCCGCCTCCTGGGGTGGGGCCCCGGCGGCCGCGACGCCCGCGACGCCCGCCCTGCGACGCACCGTGGCTGCACTCCGGGCCCCGCATGGGCGAGGATGCTCCCGGGCCCCCGCGCCGAGGAGCCCGCCACCCGAGGGACCGGAGGTCCAGGGCCGCGATGGTCGATCGTCCCGCCACACCTCCGACGTTCGCCGCCAGCGCGGTCCGCGCCGCCGGGCGCGTCAAGGGCACGCTGCTCATCGCGCGCATGCGCTTCCTGCGCGACCGCGGGGAGGAGCGCGTGGCGCGGGTGCTGGCCGGGCTCGAGGCCGGCGACCGGGCCGTGGTGACGGGGATGCTCCTGCCCAGCAGCTGGTACCCGGCCGAGGTGCTGCTCCGGCTCGAGACGACCATCGCCGCGGTCGTGGCCGACGGGAACCGGCGCCAGGTCTTCCTCGAGATGGGGCGCTTCTCCGCCGACACGGCGCTCGGCCCGACCGGCGTGCAGCGCGCCTACCTGCGCCAGGGCGACCCGCACTTCGTCCTGCGGCACGTGCCGCGGATGTACTCCTCGCAGCACAGCGACGGCCAGCGGGTCTACCAGGCGACCTCGAGCCACGGGGCCGTCATCCAGGCCGCGGGCGGCCCGGACACCGACGCCGAGGACTGCCTCACCCTGGTCGGCTGGCTGGAGCGCGCCGTCGTCCTCTCCGGCGGCACGGGGGTGCGGGTGGAGGAGACCTCCTGCTGCGCCCGCGGCGCGGCCTGCTGCGAGTTCCGCTGCGAGTGGAGCCGGTAGCCCCCGTCCCCGGAATGGGGGAGGCGGCGGCTGGTCGTGATCGGCGTCAGGAGGCGCGCCGGGGGCGCGTGGCAAGGTGCGGGAGTGCCGATGGACTTCGAGAAGGGCCCGCGCGGGCCCGGGTCCGGCGAGAGCGAGCGCGAGCGCTTCCTCGCGACCGCCCTGCAGACGGTCCGGTCGCTGGTCCTGGTGCTCGACCACGGCGGCCGGGTGGTCTTCTTCAACCGCGCCTGCGAGGAGGTCTCGGGGTACGCCTCCGAGGAGATCGAGGGGCGCTGCGTCTGGGACGTCCTCCTGCCCCCGGAGGCCGTCGGCCCGGTGAAGCAGGTGTTCGCGGAGCTGCGGGCCGGGCGGTCGAACGAGTACGAGAACGTCTGGATCGCCAAGGATGGGCGCCACCGCGCCATCGCCTGGACCAACACCGTCCTCACCGACCAGGACGGGCGGGTCCAGTACGTCGTCCCCACCGGCGTCGACATCACCGAGCGCCGGCGCGCGGAGCGGCGGGCCGCCGAGACGGACGATCGGTACCGGCTGCTCTTCGAGCGCGCCCACGACGCCATCTACCTGTGCGAGCTGCCAGGCGAGGACGGCCAGGGGCGGATCCTGGAGGCCAACGAGCCCGCCTGCACGCGCCTGGGCTACTCGCGCGACGAGCTCCTCCGCACCCGCGTCCTCGACGTCCACCCGCCGGCGGCCCACCCGGAGTGCCGGCGGGCCGAGCAGGCGCTGCGGGCCAGCGGGGCGCTCATCTTCGAGACGCTGGAGCGGCGGCGGGACGGGACGACCCTGCCGGTGGAGGTGAGCACCCACCTGGTCCGGCTCGGGAGCCGGGAGGTCGTGCTGACCGTCTCCCGCGACCTCTCGGAGCGCAAGCGGATGGAGCAGCAGCTCGTCGACGCGACGCGCCTGGACGCCATCGGCCGGCTGGCGGGTGGCGTGGCCCACGACTTCAACAACCTGCTCGTCGTGATCCTGTCGGGGGCCAACGCGATCCTCGAGGGCCTGCCCGAGGGGCACCCGCTCCGCGAGGAGGCGCAGGAGATCGCCGACGCCGGCGGGCGAGGGGCCCTGCTGACCCAGCAGCTGCTGAGCCACGCTCGCCGGGGCGCCGAGAAGCCGGCCCCCGTCGATCTCAACGCCCTGGTCGGCCGGATGGCCAGGCTGCTGGGGCGCCTCCTCGGCGAGCGCATCGCCATCGAGCTGCGCCTGACCCCGGGGCTCGGGGCGGTGCTGGTCGACCCGGGCCGCATGCAGCAGGTCGTCATGAACCTCGCGGTGAACGCCAGGGACGCCATGCCCGAGGGCGGCACGTTGACCCTCGCGACGGCCGAGCAGGACCTGCCCGGCCAGGGCCCCGGGGCGCCGGCGCGGTCCTTCGTGGTCCTCCGGGTGGAGGACACCGGCGCCGGGTTCGGGCCCGAGGTGCGGGCGCAGCTCTTCCAGCCCTTCTTCACCACCAAGCCGGACGGGAGGGGCACCGGGCTCGGCCTGGCGACGACCCACCAGGTCGTGACCAAGGCCGGGGGGCACATCGACGTCGAGTCCGAGCCCGGGGTGGGCTCCCGCTTCAGCGTCTTCCTCCCGCGCGCCGCCGGGCCCGCGGGGGCGACGGCGCCGGCGGAGGGGCCGGCGCCCAGCCTGGCCGGCCTCAAGGTGCTGCTCGTCGAGGACGAGGCGGAGGTCCTGAGGGCCACGGCGCGGATGCTGCGGCTGGCCGGCTGCGAGGTGCAGGAGGTCGGAGATCCGTTCGAGGCCCTCGAGCTGGCGAGGCGCCACCCGGAGCGCGTCGACCTCCTCGTGACCGACATGGTCATGCCCGGCCTCGGCGGGGCCGACCTGGCGCGGGGGCTGCGTCTGCTCCGGCCGGAGCTCCCGGTCGTGTTCGTCTCCGGCTACGCGGCCGACCTGCCGGGGAGCGGGAGCGGGCTCGACGACGTCCTCCTGGTCACCAAGCCGTTCGACGCGCCGACCCTGCTGGCGGCGGTGGCGCGCGCCGGCGCCCGGC
>JAJYAW010000348.1 GCA_021779335.1 Myxococcales bacterium
GCTGGCCCTGGTCCTGGTGGCGGCGCCGGCCGCCCGGGCCGGGCCGCCCGCCGTCGAGCTGACGCAGGAGGAGCGCGCCTGGCTCGAGGCCCACGGGCCGCTCCGCTTCGCGCCGGATCCGGCCTTCCCGCCCATCGAGTGGTTCGACGAGGCGGGGACGTACCGCGGCATGGTGGCGGACTACTTCGCCCTGCTGCGCGCCCGGCTCGGCCACCCCATCGAGATCGTGCGGGTGGCGAGCTGGGACGAGGCGCTGCGGCGCGTCCGGGCGCGCCAGGTGGACGGCCTGACCGCGGCGCAGTTCACGCCGGAGCGGGCCGAGTACCTCGACTGGACCCCGCCCATGCTGGACATCCCCAACGTGGTCATCGTGCGGGCCGGCGCGGAGGAGGGGCCGGGGCTGGAGTCGCTGGCCGGCCGGCGGGTGGCGGTGACCAGGGGCTACGCCACCGAGGAGCACCTGCGCGCCGCCCACCCGGCCATCCAGGTGGTGCCCCAGCCGGACGACCTGGCCTGCCTGGAGGCCGTCTCCTTCGGCCGGGTGGACGCCGCGCTCGTCAACCTGGCGGTGGCCTCCTGGCTCATCGAGCGGCAGGGGATCGCCAACCTGCGCGTCTCGGCCGACTCCGGCCGCTCCAACGAGCTCGGCATCGCCACCCGCAGCGACGAGCCGCTGCTCCGCTCCATCATGTCGAAGGCGCTGGCGGCGGTGACGCCGGCCGAGCGGGAGGAGATCCAGGCGCGCTGGCTCCACGTGCGGGGCGGCCACTTCGTCTCGCGGCGCGCCCTCCTCGCCTGGGCGGCCGGCGCGGCCGCGGCGCTCCTGCTGGCGGCGCTGCTGGCGCTGGCCTGGAGCCGGGCGCTGCGGGGCCAGGTGGCCAAGGCCACCGCCGCGCTGCAGACCGAGCTGGCGGAGCGGCGCCGGGCCGAGGCGGCGCTGCGCGCCTCCGAGGGAAAGCTGGCCCTCCACCTCGACCAGACCGCCATGGGGGTCATCGAGCTCGACCGCGAGTTCCGGGTGGTCTACTGGAACCCGGCGGCGGAGCGGATCTTCGGCTGGCGGCGCGAGGAGGTGACCGGGAAGGTGGCCGAGTTCCTGCTGCCCGCGGAGGCGCGGGCCGGCCTCCTGGCGGTGTGGCGGCGGCTGCTGGAGCGCCGGGGGGGCTGGCACCACGTCAACCCCAACCTGACCCGCGACGGCCGGACCATCACCTGCGAGTGGTTCAACACCACGCTGGCCGACGACGCCGGCCAGGTGCAGGGCGTCATGGCGCTGGCCCTCGACGTGAGCGACCGGGAGCGGCGCGAGGAGGCGCAGGCCCGGGCGCAGCGGCTCGAGTCGCTGGCGGTGCTGGCGGGTGGCATCGCCCACGACTTCAACAACCTGCTCACCGGCGTGCTGGGCAACCTCTCGCTCCTGCGCAGCGACGACCCGCCGCCCGGCGAGCGCGAGGAGCTGCTCGCCGAGGCCGAGGCGGCCGCCCGCCGCGCCCAGGCGCTGACCCGGCAGCTCCTCACCTTCGCCCGCGGCGGCGCGCCGGCCAAGGCGCCGGTCGAGGCCGGGCCGCTGGTCCGGGAGGCGGCCCTCTTCGCCTCGCGCGGCGCCGCCGGCGCCTGCCGCTTCGACCTCGGCGAGGGGCTCTGGCCGGTGGAGGCCGACGCCGGCCAGCTGGCGCAGGTGGTGCAGAACCTGGTGCTCAACGCGCTCGAGGCGCGCCCCGGCGGCGTGGTGGAGGTCTCGCTCGCCAACGTGCGGCGCCCGCCGCCGGCCATCCCCGCGGGCGAGTGCCTCCGGCTGCGGGTGTCGGACCAGGGGCCGGGCATCCCGGCCGACCAGCTCGATCGGATCTTCGACCCCTTCTACTCCACCAAGCAGCGCGGCTCCGGGCTGGGGCTGGCGGTGACCCACTCCATCGTGGCGCGCCACGGCGGCCAGGTGGAGGTCCGCTCCTCGCCGGGCCAGGGGACCACCTTCGACGTCCACCTGCCGGCCCGGCCCGGCCTGGAGGTCGGCGGGGCGCAGTTCCAGCCCGGACCGGCGGCGGTGCGGCGTCGCGTCCTCGTCATGGACGACGAGGAGCCCATCCTGCGGGTGGCGCAGCGCGTCCTCTCCGCCTCCGGCTGCGAGGTGGTGGGGGCGGCCAGCGGCGACGAGGCCGTGGAGCGCTTCAAGGCGGCGCTGGAGGCCGGGCGCCCCTTCGACCTGGTGGTGCTGGACCTCACCGTCCCCGGCGGCATGGCGGGGCTGGAGACCCTGGCGGCGCTCCGGGCGCTCGACCCGGCCGTCCGCGCCGTGGTCTCCTCCGGCTACTCCAACTCGGCGGTGCTGGCCGACCACCGCGCCCACGGCTTCGCCGGCGCCATCACCAAGCCCTGGTCGGCCGACGAGCTGCGGCGGGTGGTGGCCGAGGTGTCGGAGCGCGGCGAATCCCCACGGTGACAGCCCGGCTCCAAGGGGCTACAACCGCGCGACCGGGGCCCCCGCAGCGCCCCGCCAAGGACCCGACCCTCATGGCCCAGCACGAGAAGCTCATCATCCTCGGCAGCGGTCCGGCCGGCTATACGGCCGCCATCTACGCCGCCCGCGCCACGCTGAACCCGCTGCTCCTCGAGGGGATGCAGCCGGGCGGGCAGCTCACCATCACCACCGAGGTGGAGAACTTCCCCGGCTTCCGGGACGGCGTCATGGGGCCGGCCCTCATGGAGGAGATGAAGGCCCAGGCCGAGCGCTTCGGCACCCGCTTCGTGACCGCCGAGGCCACCCGGGTGGACCTCTCCAGGCGCCCCTTCACGGTGGTCACCGACGGCGCCGAGTACACCTGCGACGCGCTCATCGTGGCCACTGGCGCCACCGCCAAGTGGCTGGGGATCCCCTCCGAGAAGCAGTACCAGGGGCGCGGCGTCTCGGCCTGCGCCACCTGCGACGGCTTCTTCTTCAAGAACGTCGAGGTGGCGGTGGTGGGCGGCGGCGACACGGCCATCGAGGAGGCCACCTTCCTCTCCAAGTTCGCCACCAAGGTCCACCTCATCCACCGCCGCGGCGAGCTGCGCGCCTCCAAGATCATGCAGCAGAAGGCCAGGGAGAACCCCAAGCTCGTCTTCCAGTGGAACTCGGCGGTCGAGGAGGTCCTCGGCAACGGCAAGACCGTCACCGGCGTGCGGCTCAAGAGCACGGCGGACGGCTCGACGCGCGTCCTGCCGCTGCAGGGGCTCTTCATGGGCATCGGCCACGAGCCCACCACCGCCCTCTTCAAGGGGCAGCTCGCCATGAACGAGGTGGGTTACCTCACGGTGAAGTCTCCCTCCACGGCGACCAGCGTGCCGGGCGTCTTCGCCTGCGGCGACGTGGCCGACCCGACCTACCGCCAGGCCATCTCGGCGGCCGGCACCGGCTGCGTGGCGGCCATCGACGCCGAGCGGTTCCTGGCCGGGCACTGAGCCGGCGACCGGCCCGGCCGAACCAGCTGCGCCAGGCCGCGGGCGGCCCGGCGGGGAGCGCCCCGTGAAGATGATCGACGTCGGCCAGAAGCCGCTCACCCAGCGGGTCGCCGTGGCCCGCGCCTCGGTGTCGATGTCCAGGGCCAGCCGGACCCGCATCACCCGCGGCCAGGTGGAGAAGGGCGACGTGCTGGCGGCGGCGCGGCTGGCCGGCGTCATGGCGGCCAAGCGCACCCCCGACCTGGTGCCGCTCTGCCACCCCATCGCCCTCTCCGGCGTGGAGCTGGACGTGCGGGTCACCGCCCGCGGCGTCACCGCCGTGGCCACGGTGCGCACGGTGGACCGGACCGGCGTGGAGATGGAGGCGCTCACGGCGGTGACCGCCGCCTGCCTGACCGTCTACGACATGCTGAAGGGGCACGAGCGGGGGATGCGCATCGAGGCCATCGAGCTGCTCGAGAAGGCCGGCGGCCGCAGCGGCCGCTGGACGCGCGC
>JAJYAW010000349.1 GCA_021779335.1 Myxococcales bacterium
CCGCGCCGGCGGCGCCGGACCGGACGCAGCCCCCCTGGTCGCGCGTCCCGGTGCCGCTGCTCGCCATCGGCGAGGTCGAGACCGGCCAGGCCGCCGGCGGCACCTACTGGCGCATCGGCACGGCGCGCGGCGCCGTGGTGGCCTGGCGCCCGGCCGGCTGGCGGCCGCGCGAACTCGGCGTGGTGGTCTACCTGCACGGCTACTTCACCACGGTGGACCAGGCCGTGGCCGACCACCGGCTCCTGGAGCAGTTCCGCCAGAGCGGCCGGAGCGCCCTCTTCATCGCCCCCGAGGCGCCCGCCTGGAACGGCGAGGCCTCGGTCTGGCCCGACCTGGCCGCGCTGCTCGGCGAGGTGTGCCGGCGCACCGGCCTCTCGCCGCCGCGGGGGCCGGTGGTGGTGGCGGCCCACTCCGGCGGCTACCGGACCACGCTCCACTGGCTCGGCGACGAGCGGCTCGGCGAGATCCTGCTCCTCGACGGCCTCTACCGCGGCGAGGAGCAGCTCAAGGGGTGGCTGGAGGCCCCGTCGCCGGTGGCCCACCGGCTCGTCCTGGTGGGTGACGAGACGCGCGACCGGGTGGACGCCCTGGCCGCCGCCACGCCCGGCTCCGTCTCGCTGCCGCGCGTCCCGCCGCTCCGCCCCGGGCTGGAGGGGGCGGCCCGCACGGCGCGCCTGGTGGCCATCCGCTCGCAGCTGGATCACATGGCCATCGTGGAGCGGGGCGAGGTGCTGCCGGTCCTGCTCCGCGCCACGCGGCTCGCGCCGGTGCGGTAGGCCGGGGCGGCGAGCCATGGCGCGCCCCTTCGGCGTCTACGTCCACTTCCCCTACTGCGCCCACCGCTGCCCGTACTGCGACTTCGCCGTCACCACCGCGCCGGTGCCGGCCGGCGGCCGCTACGGCCGCGCCGTGCTGGCCGAGCTCGCGCTCCGGGCGGCCGCCTTCGACGGCCTGGAGCTCGTCAGCCTCTACCTGGGCGGCGGCACCCCGTCCCGCTGGGCGGTCGAGGAGGTGGCGCGGGTGATCGCGGCGGTGCGCGCCCGCTTCGGTGGCGCGGCGCTCCGCGAGGTGACCATCGAGGCCAACCCGGAGTCCTGCGACCGGGCCCGGCTCCTCGCCTGGCGCGAGGCCGGCGTGAACCGCGTCTCCATCGGCGTGCAGTCCTTCGACCCGGGCGTGCTGGCGCAGCTCGGCCGGCGGCACGACGGGGAGGCCGCGGCGCGCGCCGTCCGGGCCGCGGCGGCGGTCCTCCCCAACGTGAGCGTGGACCTGATCCACGCGGCCCGCCGCTCCACGCCGCTCATCGCCGCCGCCGACGCGGCGCGGGCGGTGGCCTGCGGCGCGGCCCACGTCTCGGCCTACGCCCTCACCCTCGACCCGGAGGTGATGGCCGAGGAGGTGCCGCTGGCGCGGGCGGCCCGCCGCGGCCTGGCCTTCCCCGGCGACGACGAGGCGGTGGCCCAGGCCCGCGCCATCGCCGCCGCGCTGCTGCGCGCCGGGCTGCGCCGCTACGAGATCTCCAACTACGCCCGGCCCGGCCTGGAGTCGGTCCACAACCGGCTCTACTGGGCGGGGGAGAGCTACCTCGGCCTGGGCGCCGGCGCGGCCGGCTGCCTGCGCGCCGGGGCCGGGCCGATCCCGGGAGCGGCCGGCGCGGTCCGCTGGCAGAACCTGCGCGGCGCCGAGGCCTGGCTGGCGGCGGTGGAGGCGGGGAGGCTCCCCACCGGCGAGGAGGACTCGATCTCGCCCCCGGCGGACCGGAACGAGCGGCTCATGCTCGGGCTGCGCACCCGCGACGGCGCGGCGCTGGCCGGGTTCACGCCGGCGCAGCGCCGCGAGGCGGCGGAGCTGGTGCGCCGCCGGCTCGCGGTGGTCCGCGGCGGGCGGCTCGTGCTCACCAGCCGCGGCCTGCTCCTGGAGAGCGCCGTGGCCGAGCGGCTCTTCGAGTAGGCGGGGGGCCGGCCTACCTCGGGAAGGCCACCGGCCGGGCCTGGACGGCGTCCACCCCACCGCAGAAGGCGCCGAAGGCCGCGTAGTCCGCCGGCTGGATGCGCCCGCGCGGGAGGTCGAGCCGGTCCTCCCGCACCAGGGCGCCCGCCTCCACCCGCTCACTCCTCGTGAAGGTGCCGAAGGGGGTCTCGAGCCGCTCCGGCGGGGCGGCCCGCGCGGCCAGCCCGGGCGGGGGCCTCACGGTGAGCCGGAGGGTGGCGCGCTCGGAGCTCTCCAGCAGGAGCGGCGTGGTGCGGGCGGCCAGCTGCAGGTGGCGGGCGCCCAGGCGGAGCTGCAGCAGCGGCGCATCCACCACCACCGCTCCGGAGCCCTCGTGCGCCAGGCCCGCCACCTGGCCGCGCCAGCGGATGGCGAGCGGCGCCTGCGGATCGTGCTCCCCCTCGACGGCGAGCTCGGAGAGCCGGAGGCCGCGGAAGGCGCGGGCCAGCTGCTGCTCCACCGCCTGCCGGCGCGCCGTCTCGTCGAGCCGCTCGAAGGCCACCTTGGCGCCGGCCCCCAGGGCGCCCAGGTAGCGGTCCTCGCCGCGCACCTCGGCCGAGCCGTCGGCGGCCAGCGCCACCTCGAGCTCGAGCACCCGCTCGTCCGGCCGGCGGTTCGCGGCGGGGGTGCGCGTCATCTCCGGCGCCTCCCCGGGCGCGGGCAGGACGAGCGCCTCGGCGTCGAGGGCCCGCTCCGTCAGCGTGCCGAAGGGCTCCTGCCGGAGCGCCGGGTCGAGCCAGCGCGGGCCGCCGGGCAGCGCCAGCCGGATGACCGGGTAGCTCCAGGCGGCGGGGCCGGGGATCCGGTAGTCGGTCTGATCGGCGGCCTGCGGCCGCAGCACGGCCAGGCGCGCCGGGAGGCCGAGCGTGAGCAGCACCGCCTCCAGCAGCACCAGCCGGCTGCCGCGGCCGCGGGAGAGGACCTGGCTGGCCTCCTCGCCGAGCGAGCTCCCGGTGCCCACCACGAGCTGGCGGATCCGGTCGTAGGCGGCGCGGGCCAGCGCCTCCTGGCCGGCCCCGGACCCGGCCGCGGCGCGGATGGCCGCGGCCAGCGCCCGCACCTCCAGCGTGGCCGCGGTGCGCTCCGCCACGGCGTCGGCCAGCGCGAGCTGCACCGCCTCGCGGCCGCCGCCCGCGCCGGCGGACAGGAAGGGGACGAACTCCGGCAGGGGCGGCGCCTCCGGCTCCGGCACCAGCGCCGGCACCCTGGTCCGCTCCACCCGCACCACCTCGAAGCGCCCCTCGCGCCGCACCTCCGGCGCCGCCAGGCCGTGGGGATCCGCCACCAGCCCCAGCCCCACGGGCGCGCGCACCAGGTAGGTGGAGCGGAACATGCTGGCGCCCGGGGTGGCGAAGTAGAAGTTGTCGGCCCGCACCATCCGGGCGGCCTGGCTCCCCCGCGCCGAGCGCAGGTACTCCAGCTCCACGTCGTCGCCGGGCTCCAGGCCGGAGAGGGTGGCCCCCTTCCCCTCCGACCCCTCCGGCTCCAGCACGCGCCCGTCCGCCTTCACGGTGCGCAGCGCCAGCAGCTGCGCCCCGGCCGGCACCGGGAGCTCGCCGAAGCGGTCCACCGCCCGCTGGTCCAGGACGCGGATGATCTGGTGGACCCGCTCGGTGAGCGCGCCGCCCGGGTGGAGCTCCACCGCCGAGGCGTCGAGCACCAGGACCGCGCCGGCCACCTCCCGCGGGGCGGCGGCCCGGTAGGCGGCCAGCGCCGCCGGGCCGTCCTGCGCCACGTCGGCCAGGAGCTCGGTCCCGTCGGTCAGCGCCAGCGAGCGGCGCAGGGTGAGGTCGCTGCCGTCGCTGAGGAGGGCTCGCTCGCGCAGCGCCCGCGCCCCGGCGGCGTCGCCGGACCACTCCAGCTGGTCGGCGGCCGCCCGCTGGACCGGGGCGGAGCGCGGCCAGGCGTCCAGCAGCGGCTGGAGCGAGCGCGCCGCGGCGG
>JAJYAW010000350.1 GCA_021779335.1 Myxococcales bacterium
CGGCTCGGAGCCCGGGGACAGCTCGACGGCGCGCGCCGCCAGGAGCTCGGCCTCGCCGGCCCGCCCCTCGGCCAGCAGGCCGCGCGCCCGCTCCAGCAGGTCGGCCGCCGCGACGGCCTCCTCGACGGCGTCGGTCAGGTCGAGCCCCTCGTCGGCGGCGCGCAGCATCCCCTGGCGCGCCAGCGCGTAGAGCCGCTGGTAGAGGTGGAAGTCGGTGGCGTGGAGCGCCAGGCCGATCTCGTCGATGGTCTTGCCGTCGCGCGCCAGCTGCAGCAGCCGCCCGTCCACGGTGGCGGGGTCCAGCGAGGCGGGGACCCGGGCCTCCACCACCTCCAGCGCCGCCGTGCCGGTGGGGAACTCGCCGCGGAAGGCGTTCCAGGCGGTGGCGCGGAACTCGGCCTCGCGGGCGATGTCGGCCAGCGGCACCGAGGCGTCGAGCTCGTCGACGGCCTCCGGCGGCGTGTCGTCGAAGTAGAAGAGCCCCGAGTCCCACAGGAAGACGTCCAGGATGGTCTCGCGGATCTTGATGGCCAGGACCTCCTTGACCGTCTCGGCGGTCACCAGCCCCACCATGTTGAGCACCTTGCCGAGCCGGACCTTGGTCTCCTCCTGCGTCTGGAAGGCCTTCTGGAGCTGCTCCTCGTCGAGGTGCCCGAAGTTGATGAGGAGCTGGCCGAGGTACTCGCGCGGATCGTTGGAGGCCGCGCCGACGGCGTTGCCGCCGGAGAGGAGCAGGGTCTTGCGCACCGTGCCGCGCTCGCTGGTGAGCGAGCCGGAGGCGCTCCGCCGCCCCAGCAGCTCGAGCAGCTCCGGGAGCGGGAGGACCGCGAAGCTGCCCATCAGGCCGCGCATCGGCCGGCGAGTGTCGCAAGGAAGCGTGGCCGCGGCAAGGCGGGCGCCGCGGCGGCCGCCGGGGCGGCGCGCCGGCCCGAGGTGCGATATACCGCCCGCATGGCCAAGCCCGCCCCCCCTTCGCCACGCCCCGGGTCGCTGCTCCCCCTCGCCGCCGCCGCCGGGGTCCTGCTCGTGGCGGCCCTGTCCTGGTACGCCTGGCGCATCACCACGGCCGCCCCGCCCGCCCCCGCGCCGGTCGCCCCCGCCCCGGCGGTCCCCGCCGGTCCGCCGCCGCCGCCCGACATCCCCTACAACCAGCTCGTCACGCTGGCCGCGCCGGTGGCGGCGCCCCCCCTCGAGCTCCCCACCGCCGGCGGGAAGCGCTTCTCGCTCGCGGAGGCCAAGGGGCAGGTGGTGGCGGTGAACTTCTGGGCCACCTGGTGCCCGCCCTGCGCCAGGGAGATGCCGAGCATGGTGAAGCTCGGCGAGGAGCTGGCGGCGCGCCACCCGGGCAAGTTCCAGATGGTGGCGGTCTCGGTCGACGATCAGCCGGGCGCGGTGCAGCAGTTCTTCGCGGCCAAGCCCTACGGCGGCCTGCCGCGCCACGTCGTGGTGGCGCTCGAGCCGGGCGCCGGTCCGGTCACCCGCAGCTTCTACTGCCGCGGCCGGGGCGCCTGCCGGCCCGAGGACGTGCAGTTCCCCGAGACCTACATCGTCGACCGGGCGGGGAGGATCTCGGCGGTGGTGGTCGGTGACATCGACTGGAGCCAGCCCGCCGCGCGGCAGTATCTCGAGGCCCTCATCGGGGCGTGAGGCGAGGGGTCGCCGGCGAAGTTCGTGCCGTGATCACGGCCGGTTGCCGCACCGCGTCGCGCGATATCGCCCCGGGGGGTCGCCGGTCGGATTCCGGCGCTCCCGCAGGGTCGTATCATCTTGAAATCTTGATGGGTCTTGACGCCATGTCCTATAAAGGTGCGTGAACCTTCGGAGATCCCGGAAGAATCGGCGTTTTCGAGGGGCGCTCCGGAGGGCGTGTGGCTGAAGTCGGCATCCCGGTCGTGGTCATCGGTCTCGGCGAGGTCGGCCGCGCCGTCGTCTCGCGCGTGCTCGGCCACCCGGAGCTCCGGCTCGTCGGCGCGGTGGACCCCGCCGAGGGGCTCGCCGGCCGCGCGCTCTCTGAGCTCCTCGGCGCGCCGGCCCCGGGGCTGACCGTGGCGGCCGACGCGGCGGTCCCGCTCACCGCCGCCCGCGGCGGCGTCGCCATCCTGACCGCCACCGACGCCTTCGAGCAGGCGCTCCCGCTGCTCCAGCAGGCGGTGCGCGCCGGCTGCTCGGTGGTCTCCACCTGCGCCGAGCTGGCCTGGCCCTGGCTCCACCACGAGGCGGCGGCCGACGCGCTCGACGCCCTCTGCGAGAAGCACGGCGTGGCGGTGGTGGGCACCGGGGTGAACCCGGGCTTCGCGCTGGACCGGCTCCCCGCCTTCCTGGCCCAGGTGGTCGGCGAGGTGCGCCACGTCCGCGGCCTGCGGGTGGTCGACCTGGCGGCCCGGCGCGGCGTGCTGCGCCACCGGCTCGGCGTGGGGCTCGGCGAGGAGGCCTTCGAGCGGGCCGACGACCGGGGCGAGGTCGGCCACGCCGGGCTGGCCGAGTCGGCGGCGCTGGCCGCGGCCGGCTGCGGGCTCGAGGTGGACGAGGTGGAGGAGGAGCTCGTGCCGCTCGTCGCCGAGGAGGACGCGCACGGCGTCCGCCGCGGCCAGGTGGCGGGCGTGCAGCAGGTGGCGCGCGCCTTCTCGGAGGGGCGCGAGGTGGTCCGGCTCGAGCTCGTCATGGCCCTCGGCGCGGAGCACCCGCGCGACGAGGTGGAGCTGGACGCCGACCCGCCGCTGCGGGCGGTGGTGCCCGGCGGCATCCCGGGCGAGGCGGCCACCGTGAACGCGGTGGTCCACGCGGCGCTCGCCGTCACCGAGCGCCAGGGGCTCATCACCGTGCTGGACCTGCCGGCGGGGCGCTAGGGGACGGGAAAGAACGACATGCTCGACAGAACCCTCATCGGCCGCGAGAGCGAGCCCAACGTCGTGGAGGTCGAGAAGGGGGCCATCCGGCGCTTCGCCGAGGCCCTCGGCGACCCCAACCCGCTGGCGCTCGACGAGGGCGCGGCGCGCGCCGCCGGCCACGCCGGCCTGGTGGCCCCGCCCACCTTCGCGGTGACGCTCGGCTGGAGCGAGCGCTTCCGCCACTCGCTCGATCTCGGCACCCGCTCGGTGCTCCACGGCGAGCAGTCCTTCGAGTACGCCCGCCCCATCGTGGCGGGCGACCGGCTCACCGTCCGCAGCAAGGTGGCCGACGTCCAGGAGCGGGCCGGCGCCAGCGGCCCCATGGACGTCCTCGTCATCGAGGACGAGGGGCGCGACGACAAGGGCGCCCTGGTCTTCAAGACGCGCGCCACCTTCATCCTCCGGCGGGGGTGACCACCAGATGACCATCACGGCACGGCAGCTCTACTTCGAGGCGGTCAAGGTCGGCGACGAGCTCCCCCCGCTCGTCAAGCCGCCGGTGGACCGGCTGCAGATCGCCCGCTACGTCGGCGCCGCGGGCGACTGGAACCCGCTCTACATCGACGAGCCGCACGCCCGGGCCTCCGGCTTCCCCAGCGCCTTCGCCCCCGGGCTCATCGCGCTCGGCTTCCTCGGCGAGCTCACCACCGACTGGGTGCGCGGCGCCCGGCTGCGCAAGCTGCAGGGGCGCTTCGTCAAGATCGTGTGGCCCAACGACGTGCTGACGGCGCGCGGCCGCGTCAGCGACCGGCGCTTCGAGCCGGCCGGCGTCTACACCATCGACATCGAGATCTGGGCGGAGAACCAGCGCGGCGAGCTCGTGACCCGCGGCCTGGCCACCTTCCAGCTCTACTACTCGGCGGAGGACGAGGCGCGGCAGCGCGCCGGCCAGCCCGCGCTGGTGGTGACGCTCGAGGAGGAGGAGGCGCGCCTGGCCCGCCTGTCGCGCGCCCAGCAGCCCCGGCCGCCGCTCCCGCCGCGCCCCATGCAGCCGGCCCGCCCGATCGCCCCCGCCGCGCCGCCTCCTCCGCCCGCCGC
>JAJYAW010000351.1 GCA_021779335.1 Myxococcales bacterium
CCGATCTGCCGCGCCGATCGTGCCGCCGTGCGCCTCGGCGATGCGGCGGGCCAGGGCCAGGCCGAGCCCGACGCCGCCGGTGCCGCGGGCGCGGCTCCGGTCGGTGCGGAAGAAGGGGGTGAAGAGGCGCGGCAGGTCGGCCGGGTCGATGCCGATGCCCTGGTCGCGCACCTCCAGCACCAGCCCCCCGGCGGTGGCGCGCGCCGCCAGCACCACCGGCGCCGGGGCCTCCGAGTACTTGGCGGCGTTGTCGAGCAGGTTGCCGAGGAGCCGGCGCAGCAGCGCGGCGTCGCCCTCCACCGCGGGCAGCCCGTCCCCCACCTCCACCTGCAGGATCCGCCCCTCGTGGTGGGCGCGGAAGCGGGCCGCCGCGTCGTCGAGGAGCGCGCCCACCTCCAGCGGCGCCAGGTGGAGCGGCAGGCCGCCGGCGCCGGAGAGATCGAGCCGCGCCGCCGCCAGGATCTCGTCCACCAGCCGCTCCAGCTCCGCCAGGTCCTCGCCGATCTCGCCGAGCGCCTGCCGGGCCCGGGCCACGTCGCCCTCCTCGGCCAGCGCCAGCGCCACCCGGATGCGGGCCATGGGCGTGCGCAGCTCGTGCGAGACGTTGGCCAGCAGCTCCTTCTCGCCCCGCACCAGCCGCTCCAGCCGGCCGGCCATCTCGTCGAAGGCGGTGGCCAGCTCGCCCACCTCGCCGGGCGCCCGCACGTTGGAGCGGGCGGTCAGGTCGCCGGCGCCCAGGGCCCGCGCCGCGCCGGTGAGCCGCTCCACCGGGGCGGTGATGGAGCGGGCCAGCGGGATGGAGCCGAGCGCGAGGATCACCAGCACGACGGCGATGAAGGTGGCGATGCGGACCAGGAAGCCCTCGCGCGGCGCGCCGGTGAGGACCAGGTGGCCCCGACCGCCCGGCAGGAGGGCCGCGAAGGCGAAGCCGCGCCGCTCCACGTGGCGCGGGCCGTCGGTGAGCCGCTCCAGCTCGCCTGGGGACACCGGCGCGAGCGGCGGCTCCACGTTGGAGGCGGCCAGCCGGCCGGCGGCGTCGTAGACCGAGAGCTCCAGGCCGAACCCCTCCCGCAGCCGCTGCAGCTCGGCGCGCAGCTCCTCCGGCCGGTCCATGAGCCGGGCCACCTGGTGGGCGGCGTAGTGCGCCATCCGCCCCGGCTCGCGCATGGGGAGCATCCGGCCGAGGGCCCACCCGGCGGCGGCCACCGCCAGCGTCACGGCCAGGAGCAGGAAGAGCCCGTGGCCGTAGACGCGCCAGAAGATGCGCCCGCGCCGGTGGCCCGGCGGGCCGGCCTGGACGCTCACTCCCCCTCCCCGGCCAGCAGGTAGCCGGCGCCGCGCACCGTCTTGATGAGGCGCGGCCGCTTGGGGTCGTCCCCCAGCTTCTGGCGCAGCCGGGAGACGTGGACGTCGATGGAGCGGTCGAAGGCCTCCTCGGCGCTCCCCTTGGCCAGCTCCATGAGCTGCTCCCTGGAGAGGATGCGGCCCGCCCGCTCGGCCAGGGCGCGCAGCAGGTCGAACTCGTAGCCGGTGAGCGGCAGCTCCCGCCCGTCGAGCACGGCGCGGCGCGCCGCCGGGTCCAGCTCCAGGCCGCCCACCTTGACCGTCACGGTGGGCGGGCCGGCCTTGCCCTTGGCCCGCCGGGTCACGGCGCGCAGCCGCGCCAGCAGCTCGCGCGGGGAGAAGGGCTTGCTGAGGTAGTCGTCGGCCCCGAGCTCCAGCCCCATGACCTTGTCCGCCTCCTCGCCCCGGGCCGTCAGCACCAGGATGGGCACGTCGGAGCGGGCGCGCAGCTCGCGGCAGACCGAGAGGCCGTCCAGCCCGGGCAGCATGAGGTCGAGGAGCACCGCGTCCCACCGGCCGCGCAGCGCCTGCTCCAGCCCCTCCTTGCCGTCGGCCACGTGGGTGACCTCCACGCCGTGGCCGGCCAGGTACTCGCTGGTCAGCCCGGCCAGCCTGCGGTCGTCCTCGACGAGGAGGACCAGGAGCGAGGGGGTGGTGGTCGTCACGCCCGGCATCATGGACTATCGCCCGTGCAGCCGCGCCGCCTTCTTGGCCAGCGCGCAGAGGGATCTGCCACCGAGGGACCTGGTCTCCTTCATGGTGCTGCTCCGTGTCCGTGGCCGACCGGGGGTGGGCGGCGACGGTCCGAAGATGCCGCCCCGCGGTGTCCAGGGCTTGTTCCCGGGGTGAAGAAGCGTTAACGAGAGGCCCCCGATGAGCCTCCTCGTCGCCAGCGGCCTCTCCCTGGCCCACGGTCCCAAGGTCCTCTTCCACGAGGCCGCCTTCACGGTGGCCCCGCTGGACCGCATCGGCCTGCTGGGCGCCAACGGCACCGGCAAGTCCACGCTGCTGCGCATCCTGGCCGGCGAGGTGTCGCCCGACGCCGGCGCGCTCACCTGGCGCCGCGGCACCCGGGTCGGCTACCTGCCGCAGGACGTGGCGGCGCTGCCCACCGGCACCGTGCTGGAGTCGGTGCTGTCCGCGGTGCCGGGGCGGGCCTCGCTGGAGGAGCGGCTCGCCGCCGCCGAGGACGGGCTGGCCGCCGCCACCGCGCCGGCCGACCAGCTGGAGCTCTCGGCCGCGCTGGCCGACCTGCACGAGCAGCTGGACCACTTCGAGGAGCGCTTCGGCCGCCACCGGGCCGAGCGGCTGCTGGGCGGCCTGGGCTTCACCGAGGAGGACCTGGCGAAGCCCTCCGCCGCCCTCTCCGGCGGCTGGAAGATGCGGGCCGCCCTGGCCGCCCTGCTCCTGCAGGACCCCGACCTGCTGCTCCTCGACGAGCCCACCAACCACCTCGACATCCCCACCCTCACCTGGTTCGACGCCTTCCTGCGGGGCCTCAAGCGCGCCGTGCTGCTGGTCAGCCACGACCGCGAGTTCCTGGACCGGCAGGTCGGCAAGGTGCTGGCGCTGGAGCCGGAGGGGGTGCGCGCCTACACCGGCGGGGTCACGGCCTACCGCCGCTGGCGCGTCGAGGAGGAGGCCCGGCTCACGGTGGCCGCCAAGAAGCAGCAGGACAAGCGGGACCAGCTGGAGGGGTTCATCGAGCGCTTCGGCGCCAAGGCCACCAAGGCGGCCCAGGCCAGGTCGAAGCAGAAGCTGCTCGACAAGATGGAGGACGTGCAGCTCCTGGAGGAGCGGGCCACGGTCCGCTTCCGCTTCGCCGAGGCGCCCCGCTCCGGCAAGGAGGTGCTCCGCTTCGAGGGGGTCGGGAAGGCCTTCGGCCCGCGGGTGATCTACCGGGGGCTGGGGGCGGCGGTGCAGCGGGGCGAGCGGGTCGGCGTCATCGGCCCCAACGGCGCCGGCAAGTCCACCCTGCTCAAGCTGGCCGCCGGCGCGCTGGCGCCCGACGCCGGCACGGTCAAGGGCGGCCACGGCGTGGTCATGGGCTACTACGCCCAGCACCTGGTCGATCCGGAGGGGGTGGCGGCCGGCTCGCTCGACCCCGCCGCCACCATCCTCGACACGCTCTGGGACCTGGTGCCGGACAAGGGCGAGTCCTGGGTCCGCTCCATCGCCGGCTCCTTCCTCTTCTCCGGCGAGGACGTGGAGAAGCGGATCGGCGTCCTCTCCGGCGGCGAGCGGGCCCGGGTGGCGCTGGCCAAGCTGCTCCTCGTGCCGGCCAACCTCCTGCTCCTCGACGAGCCCACCAACCACCTCGACCTGGACAGCTCCGAGGCGCTCATCGAGGCGCTCCGGGGCTTCCCCGGCACGCTCCTCTTCGTCAGCCACAACCGGTCCTTCGTGAACCAGCTCGCCACGGTCATCTGGGAGGTCAAGGACGGGGGGATCCTGGCGCACCCGGGCAACCTGGACGACTGGCTCTACCACCAGCGGCAGCTGGCCGAGGCCGAGGCCGCCGGCGCCGCCCCGGGATCGCCCGGCGCCGGGCGCG
>JAJYAW010000352.1 GCA_021779335.1 Myxococcales bacterium
GGGGCGGGCGCGGCGACGGGCGCGGGGGGCGGCGGCGGGAGCGTGGCCTTCTTGCGGACCACGAAGCCGGGGCCGGCCGGGCGCGGCGCGGCCGCCTTGGGCTTCTTCTCGCCGACGATCTTCTCGTAGGCGGCCTGGGCCTGGTCGTCGTCGAGCGAGGAGCTGTGGCTCTTCACGTCGAAGCCGAACTGGTGGAGCTTGTCGACCAGCTCCTGGTTGGAGAGCTCGATCCCCTGCTCCTTCAGCTGCTTGGCGAGCTCATGCACGCGCTTCTTTGACATTGGTCTCTACTCCTAGTCCCTGCCAGCAGCGGCCGTCAATCCACGCCGGAGCACGTCGCCATCGCAGGCGAGATCGCCGCGGCGGAAGGCCCGGGCGAAGGCGCGCCGCCGCAGGGCCTGCGCCAGGCAGGCCTCCGCGGGGTGCAGCCAGGCGCCCCGTCCACTTCCGCCGTGCTTCTCGTCCACGACCACGCAGCCTCCGTCTCCGACGATGAACCGGACCAGCTCGCGCCGCGGGCCGGTGGCGCCGCAGCCGAGGCAGGTCCGGACCGGCTCCATCACCCCAGGACCTCGTGGCGCGCCTTCTCGGCGTCCAGCTCCTTGCGGAGCTTGGCCTCTTCCTCGAGGTAGACGCCCACGGCGTGCTTGAGCTGCCGGGCCTTCTTGATGCCGAGCTCCGTGGAGTCGGCCAGCTTGTTGAGGTCCGCCTCGGCGTTGATGGCCTCGACGGTGGGGTAGCCGGCCTTGCGGAGCGCCTCGATCGACTTCTCGCCCACGCCGCGGACGCGCGCCAGGCGCTCCTCCTGCGACAGGCTGTCCGGGTGGCGCCGCGCCTCGGCGAGGCGGGCCGCCTCGCGCTCGGCCTCGAGCTGCATCTCCTTCTCGGCGTCCACGATGGCCTGCTCGCGGGCCCGCTTCTGCAGGTCCGGGATCATGTCGAGGGTGAACCCGGGGAACTGGGTCAGCATCTCGACGGCCGCGTTGGCCACGTCCTGCGCCTTGCGGAAGCCGTGGGCGTAGAGCATCTCCTGCGTCTGCTCCGGCACGCCGATGGCCTCGAAGCTCTCCTTGGCGAACTCGTGCATCTCGCGCACGCGCGTCTCGGAGTTGATGTCGAGCTTCCAGCCGGTCAGCTGGGAGGCCAGGCGCACGTTCTGGCCGCGCCGCCCGATGGCCAGCGAGAGCTGGTCGTCGGGGACGATGATCTCCATGGCGTTGTTCTGGTCGTCGAGGAGCACGCGGCTCACCTCGGCCGGGGCCAGCGCGTTGCAGACGAAGCGGGCCGGGTCCTCGTGCCAGGGGACGATGTCGATCTTCTCGCCGCGCAGCTCCTGCACCACGGCCTGCACCCGGCTGCCCTTCATGCCGACGCAGGCGCCGACCGGATCCACGTCGGAGTCCCGCGAGCTGACCGCGATCTTGGCGCGGCCGCCCGGCTCGCGGGCGGCGGCCTCGATGACCACCACGCCCTCGGCGATCTCCGGCACCTCCATCTCGAAGAGCTTCTTGAGGAGCTCGACGGTGGCGCGGGAGAGGATGATCTGCGGGCCCTTCGACTCGCGCAGCACGTCGACCACGAAGGCCTGGATGCGATCGCCGGCGCGGTAGCTCTCGCGCGGCACCTGCTCGCGCACCGGCAGCACGGCCTCGGCGCGGCCCAGGTCGACGATGACGTTGCCGCGCTCGAAGCGGCGCACGATGCCGGTGATGACCTCGCCCTTGCGGTCCTTGTACTCGTTGAAGACGTTCTCGCGCTCGGCGTTGCGGGTGCCCTGGATCATCACCTGCTTGGCGGTCTGGGCGGCGATGCGGCCGAAGCCGCGCCGGAAGGTCTTGAGCTTGAGGAGGTCGCCCCACTGCTGGTCCTGGGCGCGCGCCTCGTCCTCGTCCTCCGGCCGGTAGAAGATGGGGAAGTCGAGCTCGTCGCCGACCTCGGCCTCGATCCCCTTCTCCTGGGCGAAGGAGATGGGGATCATGTTGGCCGGATCCGGGATGGGCGCCTCCTCGGTCGGATCGGCCACCATGGTGAGCACCTGGAAGAGGTCGATCTGGCCGCGGTCCTGGTCGTACTTGGCCTTGAGGTTGCGCTCCAGGCCGAAGTGCCGCTTGGCGGCGCTCTGGATGGCCTCCTCGAGGATCTCGATCAGCTTGGGGCGGTCGATGCCCTTGTCCTTGGCGACCTGGTCGAGGATCAGGTTGAGGTTCACGCTCTGCTGCATGGTCAGTCCTTCCTGCGGAGATCGGCCTCGAAGTCGTACTCGAGGTTGGCCTTGGCGATCTGGTCGTGCGGGACGCGGTGGAGGACGCCGTCGACGTCCACCTCGACGGCCCCGTCCTTGAAGCCCCGGAGGGTGCCGGTCCAGTGCTTGCGGCCGGGGCTGCCCGGGGCGGTGCCGGCCACCGGCCCGAAGGTCTTCAGGCGGGCGCGCTGGCCGGAGAAGCGCTCGAAGTCGGCGGGCTTGCGCAGCGGACGCTCCAGCCCTGGCGAGGAGACCTCGAGATCGTAGGCCGGCTCGATGACGTCGGCCACGTCGAGGATGGGGTCCGCCAGCGTCGACACCGCCTGGCAGTCGTCGATGCCGAAGCCGCCCGGCTTGTCGACGAAGAGCCGGAGCGTCCAGCGGCCTCCGCCGCGGACCCACTCGACCTCGACGAGCTCGTAGCCGTCGCGGGCCAGGACGGGCTCGAGCAGCCGCCGTACCTGGTCCGGGATCGGTTCTGGTGCGATGCCGGCCATGTCCTCGTTTCACAAAAGAAAAAAGTGGGCGCTGCTGCGGCCCACTTTCGTGCCCGGTCGCCCGGGAACCTCGAAAATGTGGGGGCTTAGGTAACAGAACGGGGCCCTCCGGTCAAGGCGGCGCGGGGCGCCTACCCCCTGGCCGCCCCGTCCAGCCAGACCTCCAGCCCCTGGGCGTTGAGGTCGAGGTCGTTGTCGAACCAGTCGAGCGCCTCCCCCCGGGAGCGCGGCCCGCCGTGGGCCGCCAGCCCGGCCAGGAGGAGGTCGGCCAGCCCCTGCTTGATGGCGGCGTGGCGTCCCGGCCCGGCCGGCGCGCCCTCGGCGATGCGCACGAAGGCCTCCAGCCCCTGGCGGAGCGTGGCGGCGTGCTCCGCCACCCGGCCGGTGACGCAGCCGAAGTGGGTCAGGTAGAGCCGCTCCGGCCGCTCCGCCAGGATGCGGGCCTGGGTGGCGAGCAGGGCCGGCGGGTCGAGCTGCACCGGCGTCGTGGTCGGGAAGAAGAAGGGGCCGCGCGCCGTGTCGTCCTGGCGGTACGAGAGGCCGAACGCGTCTCCGGTGAAGAAGCCGCGCGTCACCTCGTCGAGGACCACGAGGTGGTGCTTGGCGTGACCGGGGGCGTCGAGGAGGCGCAAGGGGCGCGCCCCCAGGTCGAGGGCGAAGCCGTCCGGCGCCTCGACGACCCGCGCCGCCGGGATGGGGATGGGATCGCCGTAGAGCCGCTGGGTCGCCTCGGCGCCGTAGACGGCCACGGTCCCGGCCCAGAGCTTGGCGGGGTCGACGAGGTGGCGCGCCCCGCGCGGGTGGGCCACCAGGGTGGCGTTGGGGAGCGCCTGCATGAGCGCCCCGGCGCCGCCGGCGTGGTCGAGGTGGACGTGGGTCACGATGACGTGGCTGACCGCCTCGCGGGCGACGCCGGCCTGCGCCAGCGCCGCCAGGATGCGCGGCACGGCGTGGACGTGGCCGGTCTCGACGACGGCGGCGCTGGACGCGCCCTTCAGGACGTAGCAGGCGGCCACGGCGGGCCGGACGTAGCCGGTGTCGACGAGGAGGACGCCGGGGGCGACCTCGCGGGCGGGCTCGGTGGGCATGGGCCAGGGCTCCGGGGGAGGCGGGTGGAGGTGCGGGGTGGAGGAGGGC
>JAJYAW010000353.1 GCA_021779335.1 Myxococcales bacterium
CCCGCCCCGCGTCCGCTTCGCCCCGTCGCCCACCGGCTACCTGCACATCGGCGGCGCCCGCACCGCCCTCTTCAACTGGCTCTGGGCACGCAAGACCGGCGGCACCTTCCTGCTCCGCATCGAGGACACCGATCGCGAGCGCTCCACCCGGCAGGCGGTGGACGCCATCTTCGAGGGGATGCGCTGGCTCGGGCTGGACTGGGACGAGGGGCCCGGCAAGCCCGGCCCGAGCGGCCCCTACTTCCAGATGGAGCGGCTCGACCTCTACCGCGCCCACGCCGACCGGCTCGTGCGGGAGGGGAAGGCCTACGCCTGCTACTGCACCAAGGAGGAGCTGGACGCCGGAAGGGCCAGGGCCGAGGCGGCCAAGGTCCAGTACCGCTACCCCGGCACCTGCCGGGAGAAGGCCTACGACCCATCGAGGCGGCACGTCATCCGCTTCCGCGTGCCCGAGGCCGGGGCCACCGGCTGGGACGACCTGGTCAAGGGGCCCATCTCCACGCCGCACGACACCCTGCAGGACGAGGTCATCCTGCGCGGCGACGGGGTGCCCCTCTACAACTTCGGCGTGGTGGTGGACGACGTCACCATGGGCGTCACCCTGGTGGCCCGCGGCGACGACCACGTCAACAACACGGCCCGCCAGATCCTCATGTACCAGGGGCTGGGGGCGCCGCTGCCGGTCTTCGCGCACCTGCCCATGATCCTGGGGGCCGACGGCAAGCGGCTCTCCAAGCGGCACGGCGCCACCAGCGTCATCGAGTACCGCGAGATGGGCTACCTGCCGCAGGCGGTGGCCAACTACCTGGTGCGGCTCGGCTGGTCGCACGGCGACCAGGAGATCTTCACCCTGGACGAGCTGGTGAAGTACTTCGACTGGGCCCAGGTGGGCGCCACCGCCGGGGTCTTCAACCTGGACAAGATGCTCTGGGTGAACCACCAGTGGCTGCGCGGCCTCTCCGACGACGACCTGGCCCGCGGCGCCCTGCCCTTCCTCCAGGCGGCCGGGCTGCCCGCCCAGGACGACCAGAAGCTCCGGCTCGTGGCGCGGCAGCTCCGCGAGCGGGCCAAGAGCTTCGTGGAGATCGTGCAGCAGGCGCGCTGCTTCTACGCCCCCATCGCGCTCGATCCCAAGGCGGCCCTGAAGTTCCTCACGCCGGACTCGAGGCCGCTCCTCCAGGCCATCCGAGACGGCCTGGCCGGCCTGCCCGCGCCGGACGGGCCGCAGCTCGAGCAGCTCTTCGCGGGGGTGGCCGCCGCGCGCGGGCTCGGCCTCGGCAAGGTGGCCCAGCCGGTGCGGGTGGCCCTCACCGGCGGCACCGCCTCCCCGGGCATCCACGACGTGGTGCTCATCCTCGGCCGCGCCGAGACGCTGGCCCGGCTCGACGCGGCCCTCGCCGGCATCCCGTAGCCGCCCGGCGCGGCCGCGCCGCCCGCGACAGAATCACCCGCCCATCCGGGCCGGGACGTGCCACGCTCGGCGGCCGGGGCCCGCCGGGCCTCCCCCTGGGGGCTCACCGTGAAGTGGCTCATCACCGACCTGACGCGCACCCGCCTCGGCCTGCTCGGGGCCCTCCTCACCACCGTCTCCGGCGTCCTCCTCCTCACGCTGCTCGGCCTCTCGCTGGCCGGCTTCGAGGGCGGGCCCTACTTCGGCCTGCTGGCCTTCATGCTGCTGCCCGGCCTCTTCGTGCTCGGCCTCCTGCTCATCCCGGCCGGCGCGTGGCTGGAGCGGCGGCGCGTCGCCCGCGGCGGAGCGCCCAGGCCGGCGCTGCCGGTCCTCGACTTCAACGCCGCCCCGACCCGCCGCAAGGCGCTCTGGCTGGCCGGGCTGACGGTGCTCAACGTCATCATCGTGGCGGCGGCCACCTACCGGGCGGTCCACGAGATGGAGACGCCGGCCTTCTGCGGCTCCTGCCACTCGGTCATGGACCCCGAGTTCTCCGCCTACGCCCGCTCACCCCACCAGCGGGTGCGCTGCGTCGAGTGCCACATCGGCCCGGGCGCCTCCTGGTTCGTCAAGTCGAAGCTCTCCGGCTCCTGGCAGCTCGTCTCGGTGCTCTTCCACCTCTACCCGACCCCCATCCCCACCCCGGTGGAGAACCTGCGCCCGGCGCGCGACACCTGCGAGCAGTGCCACTGGCCCACCAGGTTCGTGGGAGACCGGCTCAAGGTGCTGGTGCACCACGACGACGACGAGGCCAGCACGGCCCGCAAGACGGTCCTCCTGCTCAAGGTGGGCGGCGGGCGCGGCGGCGGCGGCATCCACCACCACGTCAGCCCGGGCGTCCAGATCCGCTTCCTGTCGGATCCCAGGCGGCTGGTCATCGGCGCGGTGGAGCTGACCCGGGCCGACGGCAGCAAGCGCACCTACCTGCCCGGGAAGGTCCCGGTCTCGCCGGGCGCCGACGCCACCTGGCGCACCATGGACTGCATCGACTGCCACAACCGGCCCACACACCAGTTCCGCAGCGCCGGGTGGGAGGTGGACGAGGCGCTGGACTCCGGCCGCATCGACCGGACCCTCCCCTTCGTGCGGCGCGAGGGGCTGAAGGCCTTGACCGGCAGCTACGGCTCGGCCGCGGAGGCGGACCGGTCGATCGAGGCCGCGCTGACGGGCTACTACGAGCGGGAGCACCCGCAGGTGCTCGAGGCCAGGCGGCCCGCCGTCGAGGCCGCCGTCGCGGCGCTCTCGGCGGCCTGGGCCCGCAACGTCTGGCCGCAGATGAAGATCACCTGGGGCACCTACCCGTCGCTGCTCGGCCACGTCGACGCCACCGGCTGCTTCCGCTGCCACGACGAGACGCACGCCTCGGCCGACGGCGCCGTCCTCTCGCAGGACTGCGGCCTGTGCCACACCATCCTGGCCGACGGCGAGACCGACCCCGAGATCCTGCGCCAGCTGGCGCCGTAGCGGCGCCCGGCCCGGGCCCGGGCCGGTGCCCCCGCCGCACCCGACTGGACCGGCCGGCGCCCGCGTGGGATGGAGTCGCCCCCATGGCCACCCCTCGCCGCCCCACCCGCAGCCGCGCAGCCGGCCGGCGGGCCCCCCAGGCGCCCACCGCGTGGGACCGCCACCGGCTCTACGAGCAGGCCGTGCAGGACGCCGCCACCGAGCTCGCCCTGGTGGAGCAGGTGGTCCGGCGGGCCGGCCGCACGCCCCGCCGGCTCCGCGAGGACTTCTGCGGGACCGCGCTGCTGACGGCCGCCTGGGTGGCGGCCGGCCCGGAGCGCACCGCCGACGGCGTGGACCTCGACCCGGAGGTCCTGGCCTGGGCCCGCGCCAACCGCCTGCCCGGGCTGGGGCGGGCCGCCGGCCGGCTGCGCCTCCACGAGCGCGACGTGCGCCAGGGGCCGCGCGGCCGCTACGACGCGGTCATCGCCCTCAACTTCAGCTGGCAGGTCCTCCAGGTGCGCGCCGACCTGCTCGCCTACCTCCGGTCGGCGCGGCGCGCGCTGGCGCCCGGCGGCGTCCTCCTGCTCGACCTCTACGGCGGCTGGCTGGCGCAGAAGCCGCTGGTGGAGCGGCGGCGGCTCGGGGGCGGCGTCACCTACACCTGGGAGCAGGACGACTTCGATCCCATCAGCCACCGGCTCCGCTGCGCCATCCACTTCGACCTGCCGGGGGGGCGGCGGCTGCGCCGCGCCTTCCGCTACGACTGGCGGCTCTGGTCGCTGCCCGAGGTGACCGACCTCCTGCGGGAGGCCGGCTTCGCCGCCGTCGAGGTGCTCTGGGACGTGGAGCCGCCCGGCGTGGAGCCGCGCTACCGGCTGCGCCGCACGGCCCGCAACCAGGGCTGCTGGCTGGCCTACCTGGTGGCGACCCGCTGACGCCTCGGAGGACGCCGCGGGCGCGGGCCGGGCC
>JAJYAW010000354.1 GCA_021779335.1 Myxococcales bacterium
GGCCGTGCGTGCTCCGGCCGTGCGTGCTCCGGCCGTGCGTGCTCCGGCCGCCCGTGGCGCGGGCCGTCCGGCTGGCGGCCGGTCGGCACGAAGTCCGGGGTCAGCTCGCGCCGCAGGTAGGCGCGCCAGATCTCGCGCCCGTCGCCGGCGTGGGCGCGCAGCGAGGGGTCGATGGGCTCGAAGAAGCGGCGCAGGTTGTCGAGATCGCGCTGGAAGAAGCGCTCCGCCTGGCTGTTGTGGGCCGCCCCGATGACCTGCGGGAAGTCGATGACCACCGGGCCGTCGCGCCCGGCCAGGATGTTGTAGGGCGAGAGGTCGCCGTGGATGAGGTCGCAGCAGAGGATCTTGACCGCCTGCGAGCGCAGATCCTCGTAGAGCGCCCTGGCGTGCTCGATGGTCACGTGGGCGTCGATGAGCCGGGGCGCCGGGTGGCCGAAGGGGTCGAGGACCAGCTCCATGAGGAGCACCCCCTCGTAGAAGACCACCGGGCGCGGCACCCGGACGCCGGCGGCGTGCAGGGCGTGGAGGGCGTCGGCCTCCTTGGCCTTCCAGGCCTCCTCGGAGGCCTGCTGGCCGAAGCGGCTGCCCTTCTGCATGGCCCGCGCCGTGCGGCTGTTCCGCACCTGCCGCCCCTCGCGGTAGGCGGCGTCGTTCTTGAAGCTGCGGGTCAGCCGCTCCTTGTAGACCTTGGCCGCCACGACCTCCTGGCCGTGACGGACCAGCCACAGATCGGCCTCCTTGCCGCTCTTCAGCCGGGTCAGGATCTCGTCGATGACGCCTTCGGCGAGGAGCGGTGCGAGGGGGTCGTGCATGCCGGGACGGTCCGATGAGTAGGCGAGGGCGGCCTGCGGGTCAAGCCGCACCGACATGGGACGGTCCGGGCGGCGGCCCCGGGCGTGGGGGCGGGCCGGCCCTCAGCCGCCCAGCGCGGCGTCGATGGCCCGGAGCCCCTCGAGCGCCCCCACCGGCAGCGAGAGGTGCGGCGCCGGGATGGAGGGCTCGCGCGGGTTGATGCGCACGGACGTGGCGCGCCGCCGCGCCCCCAGGTCCTCGGTGGCGTGGCGGATGGTGGGGATGGCCGTGCCCGCGCCGAGCTCGACGGCCACCAGCGGCGCGCCGCCGAGCCCCGCGAGCCAGCCGCGGAAGGCCCGATCCTGGGCGTGGGACCGGTCGGGGAGCCAGGCCCCGTCGCCGAACATGAGGATGTTGGGGCGGGCGACCGCGCCGCAGCGCGGGCAGCGGGGCACGCGGCCGGCGCGCATGGTGGCGAGGTCCACCGGCACCTCCTCGCGGTTCGGCCAGATGGCGTCGCCGCAGGGGGTCGTGCACTGGAGGTGGTGGATGGAGCCGTGCACCTCCACCACGCGCGCCTCGTCGAAGCCGGCCTTCTGGAACTGGCCGTCCACGTTGGAGGTCACCACGAAGGACTCCAGGCCGAGCGCCTCGATCCAGCGGCGCAGCAGGGCGAAGCCCGGGTGCGGGACGGTGTCGCGGTAGAGGTGGAGCCGGTGGCCGTAGAAGCCCCAGCCCAGCTCCGGATCCCCGTCGAACCGCTCGGGGTTGGCCGCGTCGACGAAGCTCAGCCCGAGCCGCTCGTACGGCGGGTAGGCCTTCCAGAAGCCGGCGTCGCCGCGGAAGTCCGGCAGGCCGGAGTCGACCCCCATGCCCGCGCCGGCGGTGATGACGAGGGCGCGGGCCGCCTTCAGGGCGGCGGCGGCGTGGCGGGCGGCGGGGAGGAGGTCCATGGGGGCAGTCTACCCAGGCGGCGGACCTGGCAGCACCGCGCCGCCTCATGGCCCCGCCGGCGGGACCGGCTCCTCCCAGATCGAGCCGGTCCCGACGACGACGAGGCGGCCGTCGGGGCCGAGGTAGGGGGCGGCGCCGCCCGCGGATGGCGTGAGCGGCATGGACACCCAGCCGCCCGGGCCGCGGGCGAAGAGGTCGAGGCGGCTCCCGGAGGGGTTGGCGTCCGTCACGTCGAGCACCATGAAGGCGCGGTCTCCGGACGGCGTCCGCGCGAGCCTGACGGAGCTGCCGTTCCGCCACGGCCCGACCGTCTCGGCGGCGGTCCAGACGCCGCCGGTGCGCTCCGCGTAGAGCACGTGCAGGTCGGAGCCGACCATCCCGTCGGTGCCGGTGATGGCGAGATCGCCGCCGGTGCCCGGGTACATGGCGAAGGGCTGGAACGGCAGCGGCTGGACCGACCAGCCCCCACCCGGCGGGCGGCTGGCGATGGCGGTTCCGCCCGACCCCCCGGTCAGGTGCGCCCAGCCGTCGGCGGCCACGGCGAAGCGAACACCGGAGGGGTTGGCTTGCAGCCCCGGGACGGCGCTCCAGTCGAACCCGGCGGCTCCTCGAATCCCATGGAGCAGCTGGAGGGAGCCGGAGCCGTCCTGGGCGACGTAGGCGAACTGCGGCTCGCCCGCGCCGTCCACGCCGAACCAGGCCGCCGAGGCGTAGATCGGGACCGGCGCGCTGGCCTCGCGGTGCCAGCCTACGGCGTCGTGCCAGTGGTGCGCCACGACCTGGGTCCCCGGGCCGGCGGCCTCCAGCACGGCCACGTGGGGATCGCCGACGGCGTCCTGCTGCAGCCCGATCAGCCATTGGCCGGGGAGCACCTGCTCCGTGGTGCCGGCCGCGTCGTGCCGGACCACCGTGAGGAGGGTGCCGCCGTACGCCTCGTACCAGGCGCCGCTCGCATCGCGCGTGCGCAGGGCGTCCGGGAACGGGCCGGCGCGCGCGTCGAGCGTGGCCGCAGCCCCGGACAGGCGGAACGGCGCGAGCCCGACCGCGGACGCCGGGCTGGTGGCGGCCGACGACCCAGCGGCGATCGCCTCGACCTGATAGGTGGCGCATGGCCAGGGGGGCAGGACGGGGTCGAGCCAGCTCGTGGCCGCGCCGTCCAGCTGCCCCTGCTGCGAGCAGGCCGTGCAGTGGACGAGCTGGACCCCCGCCTTGGCGCTCCGCCGGGTCCAGCTCACGAGCACGCCCGCAGGCGTGACGGCCGCGGTGACCCCGGCCGGTTGCCAGGGCGGCGTCGCGACGGCGGCCTCCCCCGGCCGGCTCCAAGTGGCGCCGGCGCCGTAGCGGACCCGGTAGAGGGGTTGCGCCGCCTCCGGCGCGGCGGCGTCCAGGACGGCGAGCTCGCCGAAGGCCGCGGGGAGCTCGGTGACGGTCTCCACGCCGGCCACCGTCTCCACGCGCTCCACCCGGAGCTGGTCCGCGACCAGGGAGCGGTTGGTCCAGGCGAGGTGGACGCCGCCGGACTCGTCGACCACCGCCTGATCGACGGAGGGCGGGCGCACGCCGTGGAGGTAGGTGACCGGCTGGCTCCAGCGAGAGCGGCGGCCGCCCTTGGCGGACCGGATGCGGATCTCGACGGTCATGAGCTCGGTGGCGCGCGAGGTGAACCTGAGGCCGGCGGTCGTCGTGCCGGCCGGCAGCGGCGCCTCGGTGAGCTGCTGGGACAGTCCGAGGTACGCGTACTCGAGGTCGTAGCCGCAGCCGCTGCAGGCAGGGGACCAGGCGACCACGAGGTCGTCGAAGGAACTGCCCTCCTGGACCCTCAGCCCGTCGGGCGGCTCGAGCCCCCCGCAGGCGCTCACGGCGGCGAGGAGGGCGAGGGCGGCGGTCGGTCGAAGGGTCACGGGTCGGTCGGGGGCGACGGGTCCGGTGCTGGCGCTGCGCTCGACCGGCGAGTCTAGCACGGGGGATGAGTGGCCGCGCCGAGGTCAGCCCGCCGGCGCCGCCTCGCTCACCGCGACCACCGTGAGCCGCCGGGCGCCCTCCGGCCGCGGCAGCTCCACCTCGTCGCCGGCCCGGCAGCCGAGCAGCGCCCGGCCGAGCGGCGCGTGGGCGCTGAG
>JAJYAW010000355.1 GCA_021779335.1 Myxococcales bacterium
GCGGCGCCGGCCTCGGAGCGCGCCTTCGACCTGGAGGCCGGGGTGCTCCTCGAGCTGGGGCGGCGCGGCGAGCTGGAGCGGCTGGCTGCGGCGCGGCTGGCGGCGGCGCCCGGTGACGCGGCGGCCATCCGGGCGCGGCTCTCCCTGGCGCTGCGGGAGGGGGACGTGCCCGCCGCGCTGGCGCAGGAGCGGGCCATCGTGGCCTCGGGCAAGGCCACCGCCGGCGACCACAACAACCTGGCCTGGGCGCTCCTCTTCCAGCCGGTGGTCGAGGAGGCGGCGCTCGCGCAGGCGCGCCGGGCCGTCGAGCTCTCCCGGGAGCGGGAGGCGGCCTACCTCCACACGCTGGCCACGGTCCACGCGGTGCGCGGCGAGGCGGCCGAGGCGCTGCAGGTCCTCCGCAAGGCGGTGGAGCAGGGGAGCCCGGGCAACCGGCCGGAGCCGCACGACTGGCTCGTGATGGGGCTGATCGCCGAGCGCTACGGGCTGCGCGACGAGGCGGCCCGGGCCTACCGGCGCGTTACGCCGCCGGCGCGGCCGGACGGCCTCTCCAGCCACGAGCTCGCGGCGCGGCGGCTCAAGGCCCTGGGGCTCTGAGGGGCGGGGCCGCCGGCTCCGGCGGTCGCCCGGCCCGGCGCAGCCACCCCTCGGCCTGGCCGACGATGAACGGGACCGCCTGGTCCACGCGGAGGGGACGGGGGCCGAGGCTGAAGGGGGCGAAGCCGCGCCGCTCCAGCTCGGCGGCCTCGTAGGGCGTCCAGCCGCCCTCGGGCCCGACCGCGATGGCCACGCCGCCGGCCGGGGCGGCGTGGCGCTCCAGCGGCCCGTCGGCGCGCGGATCGGCCAGCAGCCGGGCGCCCGGCAGGAGCACGTCGAGCCGGTCCTCCACGAACGGCTTGAAGAACCGCTCCAGGGTGAGCGCCGGCAGCGCCGTGTCCTTGCCCTGCTCCAGCCCCAGGAGCAGCTCCGCCCGCAGCGCCTCCGGGGCGAGGAGCGGCGAGGACCAGTAGGCCTTCTCGACCCGGTAGGAGCCGAGCAGGACCAGCCGCTTCACCCCCATGGCGGCCACCGCCTGCAGCACCTTGCGCAGGATCTTGGGGCGCGGCAGCGCCAGCAGCAGGGCGACGGGGGAGGGCGGGGGCGGGGGCCGGTCCAGCTCGGCGCGCAGGACGAGCTCGCCGGCCGAGGCGGAGACCACCTCCGCCTCGCCCACGGGGCCGCCCACCACGCCGGCGGCGATGCGGTCCCCCGGCTCGCAGCGGAGGACCTCGCGGACGTGGCGGGCGCGCCGGCCGGTCAGCCGCGCCGCGCCGTCCGGGGCGAGCTCGCCCGGCTCGAGGAGGAGGAGGTTCATGCCGGTCCGAGGGTAGTCGGTCTTCGTCGGGATCTCACGGGGCCCACCGCCATCGGCCGGGCGCGACGCCGCCAGCCGGGCTAGGATGACCGGATGCCGTCCCCGCAGCCGCCGCCCGGTTACACGCTGATCTCCGTCCTCTTCTCGACCTTCCCGCTCGAGCAGGGCCTGGCCGCCACGCTCCACCAGGCGGCCGTCGATCTCTACCGGCGCGACGTCGGCTTCGGCCCGGTGGCCGGCGACGTGGTCTCCGGGCGGGTGGTCAACCTGAAGAAGAGCCTCTCGGTCGGCACCCTCACCGGGCCCGCCTTCGAGGCGGAGATCGACACGGCGCGCGGCAGCGGCAAGGTGCGCTACCTGCTGACGCGCCAGGGGCTCGACCTGCTGGGCGTGGCGCCGCCGCCGCCGGCGGGCCGCCGGTACCTCAACTGACAGCGGCGACGGCCCCGCGGACTCCGCCCCCCAGCGTCTTGCGCATCAGGACGTGCGGCACGCCCTCGAGCAGGAGCTCCTCGCCCTCGCGCACGTAGCCGCGGTGCTCGAAGAAGTGGATGGCCGGGATCTGCACGTGGCAGACGATGTCGCCGATGCCGCGGAGCACCGCCAGCCGCTCCAGCATCTCGATGACCTCGTCCCCCACGCCGCGGCGCCGGTGGCTGGCGGCCACCGCCATGCGCCCGATCTGGCTGGTGCGCGCGTCGAGCCGGACCAGCCTCCCGGTGCCGACGCAGCGCCCGTCGGCGTCGAGGGCCACCACGTGGTTGGCGTTGTGGTCCTGGGCGTCGCGGTCGAGGGGGCGAGGCACGTTCTGCTCCACCTCGAAGACCTCGCGGCGGAGCGCATAGGCGAGCTCGCGCTCCTCCGCGGTGGAGGCGAAGCGCACGGTGTAGGGCATGGCTGGATCCTTAGCCGAAGCGGGGGGCCGTGCGCCACCGCCGAGGCGCGCCGCCCCTGACGCGCGGCGTCGAGGAGCGGATCGGCGAGCAGGAGGAGCCCCCCGGCCAGGGGCCGGAGGGCTCCATCGGGCTCACCGGCGGCGGCTACCTCTTGGCCGGAGCCGCCGGCTTGGCGGCCGGCTTGGCGGCCGGGGCGGCGGGGCCCGCCTTCAGGACGCGGTTGCCGGTCTCGTCCATGGAGGTGAAGAGGACGGCCTTGGTCGCCACCGCCGACGCGTCCGCCTTGATCGGGTGGCAGGCGGCGCAGAAGGCGTCCATGTTCTGGCCCTTGGCGCCGGTGTCGACGCGCAGGTACTTGTAGTTCGGGTTCGACGGGTGGGGGTCGTGGCAGCCGAGGCACTCGAAGCGGCCCCCGTCGCGGAGGAGCTCCGGCGGGACCTTGGCCACCTTCGGGTCGACCGACGCGAGGCCGTAGGGGTGGCTCAGGTTGGCGTGGATGGGGGCGTAGCCCTGGCCACCCTTGTTCGACTCCTCGTGGCAGCCGAGGCAGAGCGCCGTGGTGCCGCTGTACGGGGCCTTGGTCTTCGGGTTGATGTCGGTCTTGTTGGGGGCCACGGCGAAGATGACCTCGCCCTTGGCGGTGTGGATGGCGTGGCAGCCGGTGCAGCCGACGGCGTCGTGGCCGCCGGAGGCGAGGGCGGCCGCGGGCGAGGCCAGGGCGAGGATGACGGCGACGCGGGTCACGAGAGACATTCGAACTCCTTGTGGGGGGGGGGGCGGGGGGTGCCAGAGCAACCCCGGGGACGAAAAACGCCGGGACTGTAAGTGTCTTGCCCGGCCTGCCGCATTGACGTGGGACAAGCCCCTACCTTGGATGACGTTTTCCTTCAGGCCCGGAGTAGCATCCCCCTTGGTGGCAACCCCAGACCCTCGAGACGATGGTCGCTCGCCCTCCGGAGAGGTCGCGCCGCCCCCGATCCGGATCGTCCTGGTCCGCCCTCGGAACCCGGAGAACCTCGGCGCCGTGGCCCGCGCCATGCGGAACTTCGGGCTCGACGACTGGGCCATCGCCGCGCTCGGCACGCACGACTTCGCGGCGGCCAGGCGCGTGGCCGTCCACGCGGAGGAGCTGCTCGACCGGCCGCGCCTGACCGCCACGCTGGACGAGGCGGTGGCCGACTGCGCCTGGGTGGTGGGCACGAGCGCCCGCAAGGTGCGCGGCAAGCGGCGGCTCCTCCCGTGGGAGGTGGCGCGGGAGGCGGCGGCCCGGGCGCCGGGCGTGACGGCCATCGTCTTCGGCGAGGAGCGGAGCGGCCTGACCGGGGAGGAGCTGGATCGCTGCCACGACCTCTCGGCCATCCCGGTGGACGCGGCCCAGCCGTCGCTCAACCTGGCGCAGGCGGTGCTGGTCTACGCCTACGAGGCCCGCCGCGCCGGCGGCGAGGCGCCCATGGGCCGGGAGGGGGCGCTCGCCACCGACGGCGAGCTGGCCCGGATCGAGGAGGCGCTGCGCCGGCTGCTCCGCGGCGGCGGCTTCCTGGCCGGACCGGAGCGCCACGCGGTGCGCGACCTGGCCGACGTGGTCCGGCGCGGCCGCCCCTCG
>JAJYAW010000356.1 GCA_021779335.1 Myxococcales bacterium
CGGCCCAGGGCGTCCCGCGCCCCGGGCCCCAGCGCCTCGGCCGCGTGGACGTCCACGGCCACGGCCTCGCAGCGCCCCTCGGCGAGCCGCGCCCGGGCCTCCCCGAGCGCCGCGCAGAACCCCTCCAGCGAGCAGTGGCCGCAGCGCTCGCCAGCGCACGGGAGCGGCGCGCCGGTCTCCAGGAAGGCGGTGAAGCCCTCGGCGGTGCCGCGCACCTCGTCCAGCAGCTTGTGCGGGTCCTGGATGAGGTGCTCCACCCCCTCCAGCAGCGGCGCCGGCCAGCGGTTGGTCCACAGGTGGACGCCGGGGAGCTCCGAGAGCCGCAGCGCCTCGAGCAGCCGCGGCGCCTCGGCGATCGGATCGAAGGCCAGCCGCGCCCGCTCCTCCTCGAAGGCCCGGCCGAAGGGGACGAGGTGGAGCAGGTCGAACTCCATGACCCCCATCGCCATGAAGAAGCGCAGGAGGTCCGGCAGGACCTGCACGTTGGGCCGGCACACCACCACGTCCACCGACACCACCCGGCCGGCCGCCTGCAGGTTGCGGATGCCCCGGATGGCCTGGGCGAAGGCGCCGCGGGCGCCCGCCAGCTCGTCGTGGAGCTCGGGGGTGTGGCCGTGCACCGAGACGGTGGCCTCGTCGAGCCCCGCCGCGGCCGCCTGCCGGGTGAACCTGTCGTAGGCGAACATCCGGCCGTTGCTGATGACCTGCACCCAGCGGTAGCCGGCGGCCCGGCCGGCCGCCACCGCCTCGAGGAAGCCCGGGTGGAGGGTGGCCTCGCCGCCGGAGAGCACCAGCCGCTCGGCGCCGCGCGCCCGGCCGGCCCTCACCTGGGCCAGCACCTCGTCGAGCGGGACGTTGGTGCCGTCCTGCCGGTCCGAGTCGTGGCAGAAGAGGCAGCGGTTGTTGCAGCGGCGCGTCAGCCGCACCCAGTGGCGCTCCTCGACGGCCGCGCCCTCCCGCGCCAGGGCCTCCGCCGCGCCGCGCCGCGGGGGCGTCACGGGGCGCGGTCCCCGGCCGTGGCGAGGGCGCGGACCGGCACGAACTCGCCCCAGCCGTACCGCGCCGGGTACTCGCGCCAGGGCCCCTCGCAGGCGGCGTCGTGGCGGCAGTCGCGGCAGGCGGGCCCCTTCGCCTTGCCCTCGTCGCGCCGGTACCTCGTGTAGTCGGCGATGGTGGACTCGGCGTCGTAGATGGCGGTGCGCGGGATGTACTGCTCCGCCACGCAGGCCTCGTAGCCCGGCAGGACGCAGGGCGGCACCGCCTCGGTGTAGGCCCGCCGCCCGGCGTCGAGCCCGACCTGCAGCGCCGCCATGAGGTAGGGGGCGGCCAGCTCCATGCGCGGCACCACCGAGTCGAACAGGGTGGCGGCGGTGCCCACCGGGTGGACGAAGGCGAGCTGGAACTGGTCCACGCCGAGCGAGACCAGCAGCCGGGCCAGCTCCGGCAGGTGGCGGTAGCTGGAGCGGGTCACCACCGAGTTGGTGAGGACGAACCGCCCCATGGCCTTGAGGTGCCGGATGCCGGTGACCGTCTGGGCGAAGGCGCCCGGCGCCCCGGTGAGGTGGTCGTGGAGCGCGGCCACGTGGCCGTGCAGGGCGGGGGAGAACTCGGTGGCGCCGGCCGCCACCAGCCGCTCCAGGTAGGCGCGGTGGGCGAGCATGCGCCCGTTGGTCTGGATCTGGATGGTCCGGTACCCGAGCTCGCGCGCGTGGGCCACCAGCTCCGGGAGGTCGCGGCGCACCGTCGGCTCGCCGCCGGTGAAGACCACCGCGTCGACGCGCGGCCGCTCCCGCCGCAGGATGTCGCGCAGCTCCTCCACCGGCCTGGCGCCGAAGCGCTCCCGCTTGGTGCCCTGCACGCAGAAGACGCACCGGTTGTTGCAGGCGAAGCCGACCTTGAGGTCGACGCGCGCGGCGCTCGGCGCGACGGCCGCGGCATCACCGGTGATGGGCACGGCCGGATCATGCCCCGCCGCGGGGGGCGCGATCAACCGGGCCCGGCTGGAGGCGCCGCGCCGGGCGCGCTACAGTCGCCCCCTCGCGCATGAGGGCGCTCCTCAAGGTCGGCTACCGCTGCAACAGCGACTGCCGCTTCTGCCACTCGGCGGGGGCGCGCGGGGTGGAGGCGCGGCCGGAGGCGGTCGACGCGCTGGTGCGGCGCGCCGCGGCGCTGGGCCACCGCCTGGTGGCCTTCTCCGGGGGCGAGCTCACGCTCCAGGCCGGGCTGCCTCGCTGGGGGGCGCTCGCCGCGTCGCTCGGGCTCGACCTCGGCCTGGTCACCAACGGCACCGGGCTCGACGAGGCCGCGGTGGACCGGCTCCTGGGCCACCGGCTCCGCTACGTCCACCTCTCGCTCCACGGCGGGACGGCCGAGGTCCACGAGGCCATGGCCGGCGCCCGCACCTTCGAGCGGGTGCGCCGGGCCCTGGCGCTCCTCTCCGGGCGCGGGCTCGAGGTCTGGGTCAACTGCGTGGTGGCCACGCCCAACCTCGGCCACCTGCGCGGCGTGGTGGACGCGCTGCGCCCGTTCCCGGACCTCCGGCTCAAGCTCGCCCTGGTGGAGCCGCGCGGCGGCGCGGGCGACGACTTCGAGGCGCTGGTGCCCCCGGTGGCCCAGGCCGCGGCGGCGGTGGCCGAGGCCATGGCCCACGCCGCGGCGGCGGGGCGGCGCTTCGTCGTGCACGAGGGGTTCCCGCTCTGCCTGCTGCCGGGGCTGGAGGACCGCGGCTCGGGCCTCCGGGCCCAGGGCTTCAGCGCCATGGCCGAGGTGGACGAGGACGACCTCCACCCGGTGGACCAGGCCAACGCGGTCCACCCGCCCCCGTGCCGGGGCTGCGCGCTGCGCGGGCGCTGCCCCGGGCTCTACGCCGGGTACCACGCCCGGCGCGGCCACGCCGAGCTGCGCCCGGTCACCGGGCGGCCGCGGTCGAACGCCTTCCACTGGACGCTGGAGGGGACGGTGGTGGGCGGCGCGCCCGGCCGCTGCCCGGTGCTCTCGCTCGGCGTCGCCCCCTGGGACCCGGGCCGCCACCTCTTCGTGCGCAGCGGCGAGCGGGTGGCCCGCTTCCACGCCGCCACCGGCGACTTCACCGACGCCGAGGTGGCCGAGGTGAAGCACCGGCTGGGCCAGGTCTACCTGGACCGCTCCGGCCGCGACGCGCCCGACGACTTCGCCGCCCAGCTCCTGCAGCTGCGGCGCAGCCCGGACTGCGCCCCCTGCCCGGAGCGGGCGCGCTGCACCGGCCTCTTCGAGCCGGCCGCCGAGAACGTCTTCGCCCGCGACGAGGCCGGGGTGCGCCGGCTGCTGTCCGGCCTCGAGGGGGACCTGCTCGACGTGGGCTGCGGCGAGGGGCCCTACGCCGAGGCGCTGGCCGGGGCCGCCAGCGCCGGCCGGCTCCGCTACACCGGGCTCGAGCCGGACGCCGCCCGGGCCGGGGCGCTGCGGGTCCGCTGGCCGTGGGCGAACGTCGTGGTGGGGCTGGCCGAGGAGGCGGCGCTCGCCCCGGCCAGCCTGGACCACGTGCTCGTGCTGCGCAGCTGGAACCACCTGCGCGATCCGGCGGCGGCGCTCGACCGGCTCCTGCCGGCGCTGCGGCCGGGCGGCACGCTCACCGTGGCGGACAACGTGGCCTTCGGGCTGGTCCGCTCCCGCGCCCAGGCGGCGCGCGGCGAGCGCTCGGCGGCGGCCTTCGAGCACTGGCGCAACGACGGGGCGGCGGAGGCCCTCGGCTGGGTCGAGGGGCGGGGCCTGGAGCTGCTGGAGCGGCGCGACGTCGGTCCGGGGACCAGCAACCAGTGGCTGCTGCGCTGGCGGCGGCCGGCCGCGGGGGCTGCGGCGTGACGGGGCTCGCGC
>JAJYAW010000021.1 GCA_021779335.1 Myxococcales bacterium
TACGCCGACGTGGTGGCGCCGCGGGCCGGCGTGGTGACCGCCCGCCTGGTCGAGCCGGGCGACCTGGCGGCGCCGGGCAAGCCCCTCTTCGTGCTCCAGGCGCGGGGCCAGGCCCGCCTCCTCTCCAAGCTCTCCCAGGACGCGGTGGCGCGGCTGGCGCCGGGGCTCGCCGTCACCTTCTCCGACGGCTCCAGGGAGCTCGTCGCGCGGGTGACCCGCCTCTACCCGGCGCTCGACGCCTCCCGGCTCGGGAGCGTGGAGACCGTGCTGGCGGAGCCGCCCTTCGGGCTGCCGCCCGGCGCGGTGGTGGGCGCCGCCTACCAGGCCCGGGCCGCCGAGGGGCTCCTGGTGCCCAACCTCGCGCTCCTGGACGGCCTGCGGGAGACGCTGGTGGTCCGCGTCGTGGACGGCAAGGCGCAGCCCGTGCCCGTCACCGTGCTGGCGCGGGGCGAGCAGGACGCGGTCATCCGCGGCGGCCTGGCCGCCGGCGACCTCGTCGTCACCGGCCTCGCCAGCGAGCTCATGGCGCTCACCGCCGGCACGCCGCTGCGGGCGGCCGAGGTCAAGCCATGAGCTTCGTCGAGCGGTACGTCCGCAAGCCGCACCTCCTCCTCTCGCTCGTCCTCCTCCTCTCCGTGGTCGGGGTGGTGGGCTACTTCAAGATGCCCGTCAACCTGTTCCCGGACAGCGAGCGGCCGCAGATCGCGGTCGTCACCGTCTGGCGCGGGGCCGCCGCCGACGACGTGGCGTCGGAGGTGAGCCGGGTCATCGAGAAGGAGCTGAAGACCGTCGACGAGGCCCGGCGCGTCACCTCCACCTCGAACGACGAGGTCTCGGTGGTGACCACCGAGTTCGAGTACTCCAAGGGGCTCGACGCCGCCGCCACCGACGTCCGCAGCGCGCTCGACCGCATCCGGCCGCTCCTGCCGCCCGACCTGCGCCCCTTCCAGGTCTTCAAGATCTCGGCCGCGACCCCCGCCGTCCTCACGCTCTCGCTGCGGCCGCGGGAGGGGTCCCACCTCGACCTCGCCATGGTCCGCCGCCTGGCCGACAACCCCATCAAGGAGCGGCTCCTCCGGCTCCACGACGTCGGCAACGTCGAGACCTTCGGCGGCTACCAGAGCGTCCTGCGGGTGACGCTCGACCCCGACCGCCTCCAGGCCTTCCGGCTCTCCCCGGGCCAGGTGGCCGCCGCGCTGGCGGGCCAGAACCGCAACGCGCCGGAGGGGCTGATCGTCACCGACGCCAGCCACATCCTCCTCAAGGCGGTCGGCGAGCTGCGCGGCGTGGCGGACCTCCAGCAGGTGGTGGTGAGCCCGGGGCCGGGCGCGCCCGTCTACCTGAAGGACGTCGCCACGGTCGAGCCCGGCGTCCAGGAGCGGCTCTCGGCCTTCCACGGGAACGGCCTGCCGGCCATCGGCGTCAACATCCAGCGGCCGCTCTCCGGCCACGCCCTCCCCACCATCCAGTCGGTCATGGCGGAGCTCCCGGCGCTGCAGCGAGCCTACCCGGGCCTGGTGGTCGAGGTGGCCGACACCCAGGGCGAGCTCATCGAGAAGAGCGTGGGGAACATGGGCGACGCGCTGCGCGACGCCATCCTCATGACGGCGCTGGTCATCTTCCTCTTCCTGGCCGACGTGCGCGGCATGCTGCTGGCCGCCATCTCCATCCCGTTCACCTACCTCGTCACCTTCGCCTTCATGTGGCTCTTCGGCTTCGAGCTCAACATGGTGACGCTGACCGGCGTCATCCTGGGAGTCGGCATGCTGCTCGACGACGCCATCGTGGTGCTGGAGAACATCGAGCGCCACCACCACGAGCTCGGGCAGGACCTCCGCCAGGCGGTCATCGGCGGCACCGAGGAGGTCATGCTGGCCATCCTCTCCGGCACCTACGCCACCGTGGTGGTGCTGGTGCCCATCGTCTTCATCGGCGGCTTCGTGCAGACGGTGCTGCGGCCGCTCAGCCTGACGCTCTCCATCGCGCTCCTGGCCTCCTACGTCGTCTCGGTCACCATCCTCCCCATCCTGGCCCCGTTCATCCTCCGGCTCGGCGGGACGCTGGAGCGGTCCCGCTGGGAGAAGGCGCTGGGCCGCTTCGTCTCGGGCCGGGTCCTCGGCCCGGTGCAGGAGTTCTTCGCGCACGCCGTGGAGTTCGCCCTGGGCCACCGGCTCCTCTTCCTCCTGCCGGCCGTGGCCATGCTGGTGCTGACCGGGCGCGTCCTCATGCCGCTGGTCGGGCGCGACCTCATGCCGCCCATGGACACCGGCATCTTCCGCGTCACCTTCGAGGCCTACCCCAACACCTCGCTCACCGCGGCGGAGGCGCTGCTCCGGCGCGCCGAGGCGGCCGTCTGGAAGCAGCCCGGCGTGGTGCGCAGCGCGGCCACGCTCGGCTCCGAGCCCGGCGTGCTCTCCTTCGGGTCGGGGCGCAACCCCCAGCAGGCCTTCGTGACGGTCCACCTGGTGGACCGCTTCCACCGCGGCCAGACCCTCTGGCAGGTGGAGGACGCCGTGCTCGCCGAGCTGCGCGCCATCCCCGGCCTCCGCTTCCCCGCGGTCTTCGACTACGGCGCCACGCCGCTCTCGACCATCCGCTCCACCGTGGACGTGATGGTCACCGGGCCCGATCCGATCGTGCTGGACCGGCTGGGCCGGGAGGTCGAGCGCCGGCTCGCCACCGTGGGCGGCCTCCGGTCCCTGGTGCGGACCTGGAGCCTGGATCGCCAGGAGCTCCGCTTCACGCCGGACGCGGCCAGGCTCAGCCTGGCGGGCGCCGACGCGAGCGCGCTCGCCGCGCAGGTGGGGGGCCAGGTCCAGGGCGGTCCGGCCTCGCTCTTCCGGGTGCCGCAGCAGGACTCCTTCCCCATCTGGCTCCAGGGCCGCGCCAGCCGCCGGTCGGACGCCGCAGAGCTCGCCACGCTGCCCATCATGACCGCGTCGGGGCCGCTGCCCCTCGCCTCGCTCGGGAGCTTCGCGACCGCCGTCGTCCCGACGCTCCACACGCGCCAGGGGCTGGCCGAGACGGTGGACGTCCTCGGCTACCGCTCCACCGCGGCCGTGACCCACATCGGCGACAACGTGGCGCGCGCGCTGGCGGGGCTCGAGGTGCCGCCGGGGTACGCCGTCACCGACGAGGGCGAGCGCAAGGCGATGGACGAGGCCTTCACGGCGCTCATGGCCGCGCTCCTGCTCGGCCTGGTGCTGCTCTACTTCTCGCTGGTGCCCGCCTTCGGCTCGTTCCTCCACCCGCTCACCATCATGGTGGCCATCCCCCTCGGCCTCATCGGGGCGGCCTGGTCGATGCTCCTCGTCGGCAAGCACTCGTGCATGCCCTCGTTCATGGGGATGATCCTGCTGGCCGGGATCGTGGTGAAGAACAGCATCCTGCTCATCGACTTCATCCAGGAGGCGCGCGCCAAGGGGGCCACCGTCCGCGAGGCGCTGGTCGCGTCGGTCCGCGTCCGCACCCGCCCCATCCTGATGACCGCCGCCGGCACCGCCGTCGGCATGATCCCCATCGCCGGGGAGTGGGCCATCGGGCTGGAGCGGCTCTCCCCGCTGGCGGTGGTGGCCATCGGCGGCCTGGTGGTCTCGACCTTCCTGACGCTCGTCTACGTGCCGCTCTTCTACGGCATGTTCGAGGACGCCCGGGGCTGGCTCTCCCGCGCCTTCAGGCGGACGCCCCCGGCCGCGCCGGCGGGTCCGGCAGGGGCTTGAGCGGCCTCACTGGCCGCTGACGCCGCCCGCCTCCCGGCGCAGCGCCGCCAGGTCGAGGACCTGGTAGCGCCGGGGGGCCAGGCGGTGGAGGGTGCCGGCCTCGACGAGCTTGGTGATGGCCCGGGACAGGCTCTCCGGCGCCACGCCGATGGCGCCGGCGAACTCGGAGGAGCGGACCGGCAGCTCGATGACCAGGAGCGGCCCGGCCGGCGCCTCCTCCGGGACCAGCGTGGCCAGCGCCGCCGCCACCCGCGGCAGGACCTCCGGCACCGACGACCGCTCGATGCGGTCGAAGGCCTGGCGGAGGCGGGTGGCGAGCAGCCTCACCAGGGCGAGGGCCACCTCGGGATCCTTCCGGAACGCGCCCTGCAGGTCGTCCCGCGAGACCACCATGGCGGTCACCTCCCCCAGCGCCTGGGCCGACGCCGGGTACGGCCGGCCGTCGAGGAAGGGCATGAAGCCGAAGACGTCGCCCGGGCCGAACAGGTAGAGGGTCACCGCGCTGCCGCCGGGGAGGACCCGGTAGATCTTGACCCGGCCGGCCTCGAGCGCCACCAGCATCCCGGCGTCGTCCCCCTCGCGCCAGAGGAGATCGCCCGCGGGGATGACCTTGCGGCGCGAGTACGGGGCCAGGAGGTCACGGGCCTGGTGCGCCAGCGCGTCGCGCCCGGCGGACGGCGGCTGGGCCGGGTGCCGGGCTCCACGGGTCTGCGCCGGTGCCGTCATTGGGGCCGACTCTAGCTCCACCGGCGCCTGGACCAAAGGCGGCGGTCGTTGCCCCCGGTCAATGAGACGGTGGCGGGCGCCTGCCATGAATCCACGATGCGATTCCAGCGACCCGAGGGAGCCCTCCCCTGAGCCCCGGCCTCCACCTCGTGGTGACGCTCCTGCTGGCGGGCCCCGCCGCGCGCCCCCCGGAGCGGATCGTCGTCGTCTCCATCGACGCCCTCCACCCCGCCGCGCTGACTCCAGCGACCATGCCCAACCTGGCCCGGCTGGCGCGCCTCGGGCGGGTCACTCTCGACGGCCACAGCACGAGCCCGCCCAAGACCCTCATCGCGCACACCGCCATGCTCACGGGGCTGACGCCTGCGCAGAGCGGCAAGCGGGACAACGGGTGGGAGGAGGGCGATCCCACCGTGGCCTTCCCCACCGTGCTCGACGACGCCAGGGCCGCGGGGTATCGGACGGCCTTCTTCTACTCGAAGGAGAAGCTGGGCTACCTGGTGACGAAGGGGGTGGACGTGCACGCGCTCGCCCCTGACGACGCGATCCAGCGAGGGCGCGCCTTCCTGGCAGCGCCGGGGCTGGCCTTCCTCGTCCTGCACGTCAGCGGCCTCGAGCAGGTGGGCACCGAGTCGGGCTGGCTCACCCGGCCCTACCTCGTCCGCGCCACCGAGATCGACCGGGAGCTGGCACCGCTCGTCGCCGAGCTGGAGCGTCGCGCGAGCTACTTCCTCGTGATCACCAGCGACCACGGCGGGCACGAGCGCGAGCACGGCACGGAGCACCCCGAGGATCGCCGGCTGCCGCTGGTGATCCGCTCGGATTGGACGCGGCTGCCCGACCTCCAGGGAAGGGCCTACGAGATCACCGGGCTTCGCGCCATCTTGGCCCCGGTCTTCATCGGTGATAGACGATGAACGGACGATCCGGCGAGCGCCGGAGGAGGAGCGCCACATGTCGAAGCACCTGAAGCTCGGCCTCGCGGCGGTGGCGCTGGCCGGCGCGCTGGCCTGTACCCGGACCGAGGCCGGCGCCGGGTCCGTCGTGGCCGGGTCGGGCCCGGCCGGCGCGGCGACCGCCCCGTCGAAGCCGCTGCCGCGCCTCGTCGACCTGGGCGCCGGCAAGTGCATCCCCTGCAAGGCGATGGCACCCATCCTGGAGGCGCTCCGGGCCGAGTACGCCGGCCGGATGGAGGTCCAGTTCATCGACGTCTGGAAGGACCCCGACGCCGCCAGGCCTTACGGCATCCACCTCATCCCGACCCAGATCTACTTCGGCGCCGACGGCCGGGAGCTGGCGCGGCACGAGGGCTTCATGGGCAGGGACGAGATCCTGGCCCGGTGGAAGGCCGTCGGGGTGAGCCTCTAGGGAGGCGCCGCGATGGGCGAGCTCCTCACCACCTTCGGCCGGGCCTTCGCGGCCTCGGCGGCGCTGGCTTTCCCGGCCGCCTTCCTCTGGGGAGCGCTCTCGGTGGTCCTCTCCCCGTGCCACCTCTCCAGCATCCCGCTGGTGGTGGCCTACATGAGCGGCGGCGAGGAGCTGCCCACCGGCCGGCGCGCCGTGGTGCTCTCCGGGAGCTTCGCCCTCGGCATCCTCGGCAGCATCGCGGCCGTCGGCGCCGTCACCGCGCTGGCCGGCCGGATGGCGGGCGACGTGGGCCCCTGGGCCACCTACGCCCTGGCGGCCGTCTTCTTCGCCGTGGGGCTCAACCTCCTCGGCGTCCTGCCGCTGCCTTCCTGGTCGGCCACGCCCGCGGGCACGCGCCGCAAGGGTCCGGCCGGCGCCCTCCTCCTCGGCCTGGTGTTCGGCGCCGCGCTCGGCCCGTGCACCTTCGCCTTCATGGCGCCGCTGCTGGGGCTCGCCTTCCGCGCCGGCGCCGACCAGACCGCCTACGGCGCGCTGCTGGTGCTCCTCTACGGGCTGGGCCACGCGGCGGCCATCGTGACCGCCGGCGCGTCGGCCCAGAACGTCCAGCGCTGGCTCTCCTGGAAGGCGGGCGCCCGCGCCGCCGTCCTCGTCAAGCGCGGCGCCGGCCTGGCCGTCATCGCGGGCGGCCTCTACTTCCTCTACACGGCGACCTGAACACCGGCCGCACCGCAGGAGCCCGCCACATGCCGCTGCCCGTCGTCGAGTCCCCAGCCCCCGCCTGCTGCGCCCCGCCGCCGGCGCCGCCCCCCGCGGCGGCACCCGGCCGGACCGGCCGCACCGCCCTCCTGCTCGCGGTCGGCCTGGGGACCTGGGCCGCCGCCTACGCGGCGATCCAGCCCGTCTCCGAGTGGCTCAGCTTCCGGGCGCTCGGCCTCGCCCCGGCCTCCCGCCTCGGCCAGAGCGTCGCCTTCTTCCTCTTCGACACGCCCAAGGTGCTGCTGCTCCTCGCCCTCATCGTCTTCGCGGTCGGCATCGTCCGCTCGTTCTTCACGGCCGAGCGCACCCGCGCCATCCTGGCCGGCAAGCGGGAGTCGGTGGGCAACGTGCTGGCCGCCCTGCTGGGCATCGTCACCCCCTTCTGCTCCTGCTCGGCGGTCCCCCTCTTCATCGGCTTCGTCGAGGTGGGCATCCCGCTCGGCGTGACGCTCTCCTTCCTCGTCTCGGCCCCCATGGTGAACGAGATCGCGCTGGTCATGCTCTTCGGCATGTTCGGCTGGAAGGTGGCGGCGCTCTACCTGGCCACCGGCCTCTCCATCGCCATCGTCTCCGGCTTCGTCCTCGGCCGCCTGAAGCTGGAGCGGTTCGTCGAGCCCTGGGTGTACGAGTCGATGCAGGCCGAGGCCACCTTCCAGAAGGAGCGGCTCGGCTTCACAGGCCGCGTCCAGAAGGGGCTGGAGGCGGTCCGGGAGATCGTCGGCAAGGTCTGGCCCTGGGTGCTGGCCGGCATCGCGATCGGCGCCGGCATCCACGGATATGTGCCCGAGGGGCTTCTCGTCAGCTTCATGGGCAAGTCGGCCTGGTGGTCGGTGCCACTGGCCGTGATCATCGGCGTCCCCATGTACTCCAACGCCGCCGGCATCATCCCGGTGGTCGAGGCACTCCTCGGCAAGGGGGCGGCGCTGGGCACGGTGCTGGCCTTCATGATGGCCGTCATCGCGCTCTCGTTGCCGGAGATGATCATCCTCAGGAAGGTCCTGAAGCCCCGGCTCATCGCGGTCTTCGTCGGCGTGGTGGCCACCGGCATCATGCTGGTCGGCTGGCTGTTCAACGCGGTGCTGTGAGGGGGACGCTCGAGATGAGGATCCAGGTGCTGGGGACCGGCTGCGCCAAGTGCAAGCAGCTCACCGCCGCCACGGAGCAGGCGGTGGCCGAGCTCGCCCTCGGGGTGGCCGTCGAGAAGGTCGAGGACGTCCGCGAGATCATGAAGTTCCGGGTCATGTCCACGCCGGCGCTGGTGGTGGACGGCCAGGTGAGGTCGGCCGGCAAGGTGCTCTCGCCCGCGGCGGTGAAGGCGCTCCTCCAGCCGCAGCCTTAGCCCTGGCCCTCGCCGCCCGGGTCCGCGTCCAGGGCGCCGCCCCCGAGCTGGAGCTGGCCGCCGCCGTCCTCCTCCCCCTCCTCGGCGCCGGCCAGGAGGTGCTGGAGCTTGTCGGGCTTCACCCGGGCCCCGAGCCTGGCGATGGTCTTGGCCCGCCCCAGCACGTTGCCGCGCCCCGACTCCAGCTTCTTGCGGGCCTCGCCGTAGGCCTCCTGCGCCTTGCCCAGGCGCGCGCCCACCTCGTCGAGGTCGGCCACGAAGCCGCTCAGCTTCTCCAGCAGCCGGCCCGCCTCCTCGGCGATGCGCTGCGCGTTGACGTTCTGCTTCTCGCTCCGCCAGACGTGCGCCACGAGCTGGAGCGCCGCCAGCAGCGTCGTCGGCGAGGTCACCACCACCCCCTGGCGGAAGGCCTCCTCGTAGAGCCCGGCGTCGCGCCCCAGCGCGGCGTGGAAGGCGGCCTCCGACGGGACGAAGAGCAGCACGATGTCGAGGGTGCGCTGCTGCAGCACCTCGGTGTACCGCTTGCCGGCCAGCCCCTTGATGTGGGCCCGCAGGGAGGCCAGGTGGGCGTCGAGCGCCTGCTCGCGCGCCGCGTCGTCGGTGGCCCTGGCCGCCGCGGTGAAGGCCGTCAGGGAGCACTTGGCGTCCACCACGATGGCCCGGTTGGCGGGCAGGTAGACGAGCGCGTCGGGCCGCTTCTGGCGCCCCTCCTCGTCGGTGTGGCTGGTCTGCATCTCGTACTCGCGCCCGGGGGTCAGGCCGGCCGTCTCCAGGACCCGCTCCAGCACGAGCTCGCCCCAGTCCCCCTGCGACTTGGAGCTGGACGTCAGGGCGCGCGAGAGCGCCTCCGCGTCCTCGTGGAGCCGCTCCTGCGTGCCCTGGAGCACCTTCAGGGACTCCAGCAGCGAGGCGCGGTCGCGGTTCTCGGTGTCGTAGGTCTTCTCGACCTTCTGCTCGAACTCGCGGAGCCGCTCCGCGACCGGCTTGAGGAGCGCCTCCAGCCCCTCCTTGCTCCGGGCGAGCATGGCCTCGCCCTTCTGCTCCAGCAGCCGGCCCGCCAGCTTCTCGACCTCGGCCCGCACCTGCTCCCGGGTCCGCTCGGCCTCCGCCTTGCGCTCCTCGGCGGCCCGCCGCTCGGCCTCCAGGCCGGCCTGCGCCCTCGCCACCTCGCCGGTCAGCGCCGTGACGCGCCCCTGCTCGGCGGCCAGCGCGCGGGCCCGCTCCTCCCCGGCGCGCCTGGCCTCGGCGAGCGCCTCCTCCTTGGCCCGGAGCCGGGCGCCCAGGTCGGCGAGCTGCCGCTCGGCCTCCTGCCGGGCGCCGGCCGCCGCGGCCGCCTCGGCGGCCTTGCGCTGGAGGCGCCCCAGGGCCAGGCCGGCCACCAGGAAGACGGCCGCGGCTGCGATCACCAGGACTTCGGACATCAGGGACCCCTCCCGAGGAGTTGGCTCGCCCCCCGGCCGCCGGCTCCGCGGCCGACCGGGCGCGGGGAGGCGCCACCGGCTCCTCTCTACCACCGCACCCGGACACGGCCGCCGGGCCGCAAACTTGCCATCCGACCCCGGACTGTGACGAACTCGCCCCGATGGGACGGATCGAGACCGGACAGGCAGGGCTCGGCGGCGTCCACGCCGTGGCCGGCAGCGGTGACCCGGGGCACACCCCCGACGGCGCGGGTCAGCCGTCCGGCCACGCCGCCCCGGAGACCCGCTTCAAGGTGGACGCCGACATCTCGACGCTGGCGGCCCTGCTCGGCCGGCTCCAGGAGCTCCTGCGGCAGGATCCGGCGCAGGCGCGGCGCGTGCTCACCGGCGTGGCGGCCCTGCTCCGCGCGGAGGGGGGCGAGCCGCCGCTGCCCGGCGCGCCCAGGCTGGCCGCCCGCTTCCAGGAGGCGGCCGAGACCGGCAGCCTCGACCCCATCCAGCCCGCCAGGCTCCTGCCCGGGCCGGACGTGCTCCACCGGCCCCACGGCGCCCAGACCTACGGCGACCGCCCGCCGCTGGACGGCCTGGCGCGGCTCATCGAGCGCGCGCTCGAGCTGGCCGGCGTGGCGTAGCGCGCCGGCGGGCCCCGGCGACTCCGCGCCCGCCTCCGCCCGCCCCGCCTCCGCGACCCACCCCCGCTTGCCCCGGCCCATCTCGCGTGCCAACCTCGAGCGTCCGTGCCTCCCTCCCTAGCACCCGCGCCCGGCCAGCTCTCGGCCCTGCTCGCGGACCTGGCCCGCGTCCCCGAGGCCACGCCCGAGAGCGCCTTCTCGCACGGGCTCCACCCCGGGTCCCGGGTGGACCGGTACGAGCTGGGGCGCGAGCTGGGGCGCGGCTCGTTCGGCGTGGTCCACGAGGCCCGGGACCTGGACCGGGACCGGCTGGTGGCCTTCAAGGTGGTGCGGCCGGGCAAGTCCGAGGTCGCCGCCGACCAGCTGCGGCGCGAGGCCGACACCATCGCGCGCCTCTCCCACCCCAACCTGGTGGCGCTCCTCGACGCGGGGCGCTGCGAGGCCGGCCCCTACCTGGTGCTGGAGCTGCTGCGCGGCCGGACGCTCAAGGAGCGGCTCCGCGACGGGCCCATGTCCCCGGGCGACGCCCTGCGCATCGCCCTCGAGGTGGCCCAGGGGCTGGCCCACGCCCACGGCCGCGGCGTGGTGCACCGCGACCTCAAGCCGTCCAACGTCTTCCTCTGCGACGACGGCTCGGTCCGGCTGCTCGACTTCGGCCTGGCCCACGCCTTCGGCCGGCGCCGGCTCGACGGCGGCACCCCCGACTTCATGGCCCCGGAGCAGTGGCGCGGCGCGCCGGAGGACGAGCGGACCGACGTCTTCGCGCTGGGCGTGCTGCTCTACCGGCTCCTCTCCGGCGAGCTCCCCTTCCCGGACGACGGCGGCAAGAGCGCCGCCTCCTCGCGCCCCGCGCCGCGGCTCGAGGTGCCCGACCTGCCCGGGCTCGGCGGCGTGCTGGCGCAGATGCTGGAGAAGGACCCGGTGGACCGGCCGCGCGACGCCGCGGCGGTGACCGCCCTGCTCCTGCCGCTCCAGCCGGAGGGCGGCTCCACCGTGACCTCCCGCACCGGCTCGGTGCGCATCCGCCGCCGCTCCCGCCGGCGCCTGGCCGCCCTGGCCGCCCTGACCTGCGGGGGACTGCTGGCCCTCGTCCTGGCCGCGGCCACGCTGGCGGTGCGCCAGCGGCGCGGCGCCCTGGAGGCCGCCCTGCCCGAGCCCACCCCGTCGGTGGCGGTCATCCCCTTCGCCGACCTGAGCCCGGGGAGGGACCAGGAGTTCTTCTCCGACGGCCTCGCCGAGGAGATCCTGAACGCCCTGGCCCAGGTGCAGGGGCTCAAGGTGGCGGGGCGCACCTCCTCCTTCGCCTTCCGCGGCAAGGAGGGCGACCTCCAGGCCCTGGGCCGCCAGCTCGGCGTGGGGGCGGTGCTGGAGGGGAGCGTGCGGGTGGACGCCGGGCGGGTCCGGGTCACCGCCCAGCTCGTCAAGACGGCCGACGGCTTCCGCCTCTGGTCCCAGACCTTCGACCGCGAGCTCAAGGGCGTCTTCGCCGTGCAGGACGAGATCGCCGCCGCGGTGGTGGAGGCGCTGCGGGTCCGGCTGCTGGCCGGCCGCGCCCCCACCAGCCGCGAGTTCCGCACCAAGGACCCGCAGGTCTACAGCTCCTACCTGCAGGGCCGGCAGCTGCAGCGGCGCGACTCGCTCGGCGACTGGGGCCGGGCCGAGGCGGCCTTCAGGCGGGCGCTGGCGCTCGATCCGGGCTACGCGCCGGCCTGGGCCGCGCTGGCCTCGTCCATCTACTACACCCACGGCAACAGCGGCCCGACGCTGCAGGGCATCCTGGCGGCCAAGGCCCAGGCCCTGGCCGCCGCCGAGAAGGCCGTGGCGCTGGCGCCCGACCTGGCCGACGGCTACCTGGCGCGCGGCCAGCTGCGCCTCTTCGTGGGGCGCGACTGGGCCGGGGCGCTGGCCGACATGAGCCGGGCCATCGCCCTCAACCCCGGCGAGCCCGAGGCGCTCTGGACCAACGCCCGCTACGTCCTCGGCCCGCTGGGCCGGCTCCCCCAGGCCCTGGCGGAGGCGCGCCAGAGCAGCGCGCTCGACCCGCTCTCCTACAAGCCCTGGTCCACCCTGAGCGCCCTCTACCTGGCCACCGGCCAGCTCACCCTGGCGCGCAGCACCGCCGAGCGGTCGCTCGAGCTCGAGCCGAAGCAGGACTCGGCCGTGGTCTGCCTCGCCATGGTCGACCTGATGGAGGGCAAGCCGGCCGCCGCGCTGGCCGACGTCCGGCGCACCGACGCCCGGGTCTTCCACCTGCAGTTCGAGGCCATGGCCCGCCACAGCATGGGCGACCGGGCCCGGTCGGAGGCGGCGCTCCAGACGCTCATCGCGGAGCACGCCCAGGACGCGCCCTACCAGGTGGCCAGCGTCTACGCCTGGCGCGGCGAGCCCGACCAGGCCTTCCGCTGGCTCGACCTGGCCTTCGAGCGGCACGACGGCGGGATCATCGACCTCCGGCTCGACCCGCCCTTCCGGCGGCTGGACGGCGATCCGCGCTACGCCAGGGTGCTGACGCGCCTCGGCGTGCCGGTCGGCCCCTGACCTGGGGCCGCGGCCGGGCGCCCGGGCGCCTCGAGCGCCTTGACCAGGGCGCCGAGGAGCTGGCGGGTCTCCGCGATGCGGGCGGGCGGCGTCGCCTCGAGCAGCGTGGCCACGGGGCGCTCGCTGGCCGCCTCGGCCCGCACGTCCAGCCTGGCGCCCTTCGGCAGCAGGTAGAGCCGGACGCGGCGCGAGTCGCGCGGATCGGCCTCGCGGCGCAGGAAGCCGTCCTCCTCCAGCCGCTGCACCACCCGCGTCACCGTGGCGGGCGTGACGTGGAGGAAGCGGGCCAGCTGACCGGGCGAGCAGCCCGGCCGCATGCCCACCACCTTGAGCAGGAAGCGCTGCGAGGCCGTCACGCCCAGCAGCCGCAGCATGCGGCGCGAGCGCTTGTTGAGGGCGTGATCCAGCTCCCAGAGGAGCCGGATGAACTGGAGCGTCTCGGGGAGGTCTTGCTCAGGGACCATTGGGGTCTCCAGCGCCGGTGCCGGGTCGGACGCCGGGGCGCGCCCGGACCGGGCCGCGGATCCTACGCCCATCGGGGCGCCGCGGCACCAGCGCCATTGTGAACATTCACCGGCCGGCGACGCGGAGCCCCGGTCGGTCGCGCGGACGCGGCGGGCCTGCCGCCCCCCGTGCTAGAGATGCGGGGCCCATGCCCCCGCACCTGTCCCCCTTGGCCATCGGCGCCCTGGCGCTGGTGGCGCTCGCCGCCGGGACCATCGACGCCATCGCCGGCGGCGGCGGCCTGCTGACCGTGCCGGCCCTGCTGGCGGCCGGCCTCCCCTCCCACCTGGCGCTCGGTACCAACAAGGGCCAGGCGGTCTTCGGCTCCTTCACCTCGATGGCCAGGTTCGCCCGCGCCGGCATGATCGATCCGGCCCGCGCCCGGGTCGGCTTCCCGCTCGGCCTGCTCGGCTCGCTGCTGGGCGCCGCGCTCGTGCTCCGGGTCCCGGCCGCCGCGCTCAGGCCGGTGGTGCTGGTCCTACTGACCGGCGCCGCCCTCTTCATCGGCCTGCGGCGGGGCCAGGCGGAGGCCCGCGCCGCCGCCGACCGGCCGCGCCGCCACCGCGGCTCCTTCACCGCCGGCCTGGTGGCGCTCTGCATCGGCGCCTACGACGGCTTCTTCGGCCCGGGCACGGGGACCTTCCTCATCGTGGCCTCGGTGGCGCTGCTCGGCGATGGGCTGACCGAGGCCTCGGCCAGCGCCAAGGTGGTCAACTTCGCCTCCAACCTGGCGGCGGTGGTCCTCTTCGCCTCCCGCGGCCTGGTGCTCTGGCAGGTGGCGCTCCCCATGGCCGCCGGACAGTTCGCCGGCGGCTGGCTCGGGACCCACCTGGCGGTCCGCCGGGGCGACGGGCTGGTCCGCCGGGTGGCGGTGGCCGTCTCCCTGGCCCTCGCCGCCAAGCTGGCCTGGGACCTGCGCGGATAGGCGTCCGCCCCCCCGCCGGGCCCGGCTCTGATATCCTGCGGACCCCCTTCGCTCTGGAGCACCGAGGACGCATGGCCCGCACCGTGACCGCCGAGGAAGCCGTCGCCGTCATCAAGTCGGGCGACCGGGTCTTCATCCACAGCATCGCCGCCGCCCCGCAGCGGCTCATCGCCGCCATGACGGCCCGCGCCAGCGAGCTCCGGGTGGTGGAGGTGGTCTCCATCCACACCGAGGGGCCCGCCCCCTACGCCGCCCCCGAGCTCTCCAAGAGCTTCAGGGTCAACGCCCTCTTCGTCGGCGACAACGTGCGCGACGCGGTCAACGAGGGGCGCGCCGACTACATGCCGGTGTTCCTCTCGGAGATCCCCCAGCTCTTCCGCACCGGGGTGCTGCCGCTCGACGTGGTGCTCATCCAGGTCTCGCCGCCCGACCGGCACGGCTGCTGCTCGCTGGGCGTCTCGGTCGACGTGACCCGCGCCGCGGTGCAGGTGGCCAAGACGGTCATCGCCCAGGTCAACCCCAACATGCCGCGCACCCACGGGGACGGCATCATCCACGAGGAGGACGTCGACTTCTTCGTGGAGTGCAGCGACCCGCTCCCGGAGCTGCCCGGCCGGCCCCTCACCGACCAGGTGCGCGCCATCGGGCGCCACTGCGCCGAGCTGGTGGACGACGGCGCCTGCGTCCAGGTGGGCATCGGCGGCATCCCGCAGGCCACCCTGGCCTCGCTGCGCGACCACCAGCGGCTCGGCGTCCACACCGAGATGCTCTCCGACGGCATGGTCGACCTGGTGGAGCGCGGCGTCATCACCGGCGAGATGAAGCGCATCCACCCCGGCAAGATCGTGGGCTCCTTCGCGCTCGGCACCCGCCGGCTCTACGACTTCCTCGACGACAACGCCTCGGTGGCCATGCTCGACGTGGCCTACACCAACGACACCGCCGTCATCCGGCGCAACCCCAAGCTGACCGCCATCAACGGCGCCCTGGAGGTGGACCTGACGGGCCAGGCCGTCTCCGACAGCATCGGCGACCGCATCCACTCCGGCGTGGGCGGGCAGATGGACTTCATCCGCGGCGCCGCTCTCTCCGAGGGCGGCAAGCCCATCATCGCCCTCAAGTCGACCACCTCGGCGGGCGACTCGCGGATCGTCTCCTACCTGAGGCCGGGCGCGGGCGTGGTGACCACCCGCGCCCACGTCCACTTCGTGGTGACCGAGCACGGCATCGCCGACCTGTGGGGCAAGAACCTGCGGCAGCGGGCCTCGGCGCTCATCGCCATCGCCCACCCGGCCCACCGGGACGCGCTGGCCGCCGAGGCCAAGCGTCGCTTCGGGAGCTGGTAGCCCGGATCGCCCCGCCGCCGCCCGGCCGGGCGCCCGGCGCCGTCACCAGCGCGCCACCAGGTCCTCCGCCACCGCCGGCAGCCCGTCGAGCAGGAGGGGCGCGCCGTCCGGGCCGGGCAGGCGCCCGGAGAGCGCGCCGGCCAGCTGGGTCACCCGGGTGGCCATCACCAGGAGCTCCCGCCCCTCGCGGCGGCTCGCCGACGGCGTGAAGGCGAGGTCCAGCGCGCCGTCCGGGCTCACCAGCCGCCACGGGGCCGTGGCCGACCGGGCCTCGGCCTCCACCGCCACCGGCGGCAGCCGGTGCGGGCCGGCGCCCATGAGGAGCACGCACTCGCCGCCGTCGCCCGGCGCCACGCCCTCCAGCCCCTCGGCGAGGTGGAGCGCCACCGGCCGGCCGTCGGCGAGGCGGCCGGCGGCGGTCACCTTGCGCCAGGCCACCTCGCGGGGGAAGAGGCCGGCGCCGTAGTCCAGCGCGGCCAGGCCGCCGTCCAGCGAGAAGGGCTCCCCGCGCAGCGTGAGCAGGCCCGTCACGGCGAGCGGTCCGCCGATCTGCGCGGCGCGCACCCCGGCCTCCGGCAGCGGCGCCACCAGCGCGAACGGCTCGGGGGCGCCGCGCGCGTCGAGCCGCGCCTCGAGCCGCAGCCCGTCGCCGAGCTCGGCCTCGAGCTGGTAGCGGTCCGAGCGGCGCTCCAGGGTGAGCG
>JAJYAW010000357.1 GCA_021779335.1 Myxococcales bacterium
TCCGACGCGACGTCATGGCAGTTCCCCGTCGCCTCAGGGTCGCTCGGGCGAGCATGGCGCCTCTCTCACCGCCTGCATCGCGACGTTCCAGCGGTGGCTGCACCTCCCCGACCCCGGCGCCCTGCTGCGGGAGCTCTGCGCGTGAGCCCGCCCGCCGCCGCGCCCGCGGCCGAGGCCGGGCCACCGCCCCGGGTGAAGATCTGCGGCCTCACCCGGCTCGAGGACGCGCTGGCGGCGGCGCGGCTCGGCGCCGACGCGCTCGGCTTCAACTTCTGGCCCGGCTCGCGGCGCTACCTCGCGCCGGCGGCGGCGCGGGAGATCATCCGCGCGCTGCCGCCGCTCGTCACCACGGTGGGCGTCTTCGTGGACCCGACCCGCGACGAGGCCATGGCCGCGGCCGCCGTCTCCGGGGTGCAGGTCCTGCAGCTCCACGGCGACGAGCCGCCCGAGGCGTGCGCCCGGCTGCCGCTGCCGGTGCTCAAGGCCATCCGGGTGCGCGGCCCGGAGTCGCTGGCGCTGCTGGAGCGGTACGCCGGCGCGGTCTCCGGCTTCCTGCTCGACGCCGACTCGGCCGGCTACGGCGGGAGCGGCCGGACCTTCGACTGGACGCTGGCGGCCCGGGCCGCCGCGCGGGCGCCGGTGGTTCTGGCCGGCGGCCTCGACCCGGGCAACGTGGCCGAGGCGGTGCGGGCGGTGCGCCCCTGGGGCGTGGACGTGGCCAGCGGCGTCGAGGCCGCCCCCGGCGTGAAGGATCACGATCTCATGGCGCGCTTCGTGCGCGCCGCCAAGGAGCGCGCATGACGCAGCCCACCCTGCCCGACGCCCGCGGCCGCTTCGGCGCCTACGGCGGCCGCTTCGTGCCGGAGACCCTGGTGCCGGCCCTCGACGAGCTGGAGGCCGCCTGGCGCGCCGCCCGCGCCGACCCGGCCTTCGAGGCGGAGCTCCGCGAGCTGCTGGTCCGCTTCGCCGGCCGCGAGACGCCGCTCGGCGAGGCGCGCCGCATGAGCGCCGAGGTGGGCGGCTGCCGCGTGCTGCTGAAGCGCGAGGACCTGTGCCACACCGGCGCCCACAAGGTGAACAACACGCTGGGCCAGGTGCTGCTGGCGCGGCGCATGGGCAAGACCCGCATCATCGCCGAGACCGGCGCCGGGCAGCACGGCGTGGCCACCGCCACCGCCGCCGCCCTCTTCGGCCTCCCCTGCGACGTCTACATGGGGGCGCTCGACGTGGAGCGGCAGGCGCTCAACGTCTTCCGCATGGAGCTGCTGGGCGCCCGCGTCATCCCGGTGCAGGCCGGCTCGCGGACGCTCAAGGACGCCATGAACGAGGCGCTCCGCGACTGGGTCACCAACGTGGGCCACACCCACTACATCATCGGCTCGGTGGCCGGGCCCCACCCGTACCCGGCGCTGGTGCGCGACTTCCAGAGCGTCATCGGCGCCGAGGCGCGGGTCCAGTGCCTGGAGGTCGCCGGGCGGCTCCCCGACGCGGTGGTGGCCTGCGTGGGCGGCGGCTCCAACGCCATGGGGCTCTTCGCCGGCTTCATGGGCGACCCGGCGGTGCGGCTGGTGGGCGTGGAGGCGGCCGGCCACGGCCTGGCCACCGGGCGCCATGGCGCCGCGCTGGCCCGCGGCACGCCGGGCGTGCTCCACGGCTCGCGCAGCTACGTGCTGCAGGACGCCCACGGCCAGATCACCGAGGCCCACTCCATCAGCGCCGGCCTCGACTACCCGGGGGTCGGGCCCGAGCTCTCCTACCTGAAGGACACCGGCCGGCTCGAGCTGCTCCAGGCCACCGACGACGAGGCGCTGGCGGCGCTGCAGTACCTCGCCACCACGGAGGGGATCATCCCGGCGCTGGAGACGGCCCACGCGGTCCACGGGGCCCGGCGGCTGGCGCGCGAGCTCGGGCCCGGCGGCCTCCTCATCCTCAACGTCTCCGGCCGCGGCGACAAGGACGTGGACACGGTGCGCAAGGCGCTGGCGGCCGGCCAGGCGAGGCCAAAGGCGAAGGCGAAGGCGAGGGCGCGCCAGGCGGTGAGGCGGAGGCCGCGGCGCAGGGCGGCCCGGGCCACCCGCCTGGCCGGGAGGACGTCGTGACCCGCCTCGAGGCCACCTTCGCCCGCTGCCGCGAGGCGCGCCGGGCCGCGCTCGTCACCTACGTCATGGGCGGCGATCCCGACGTGAAGGGGTCGGCCCGCCTGGCGCTGGCCTGCGTCGAGGGCGGCGCCGACCTCCTCGAGATCGGCGTGCCCTTCTCGGATCCCATCGCCGACGGGCCCACCATCCAGCTGGCCGCCGGCCGGGCGCTGCGCCACGGCACCACGCCGCGCGACTGCCTCGCGGTGGTGAGGGCGGTGCGGCGCAGGAGCCAGGTGCCGGTGGCGCTCATGGGCTACCTCAACCCCATCCTGGCGGCCGACCCGGCCACCTTCTTCCCGGAGGCGGCCGAGGCCGGCGTGGACGCCCTCATCGTCCCCGACCTCCTGCCCGAGGAGGCCGGCGAGCTCACCGCCCTGGCGACCCGGCACGGCCTGGCCATGGTCTTCCTGCTCGCCCCGACCTCCACCCCGGCGCGAGTGGCGGCCGCGGCGGCGGCGGCGACCGGCTTCGTCTACTTCGTCTCGGTGACCGGCGTGACCGGCGCGCGCGCCACCCTGCCGACCGACCTGGGCGAGAAGGTGGCGGCGGTGCGGGCGCAGAGCCGCGTGCCGGTGGTCATCGGCTTCGGCGTCTCCACCCCGGCGCAGGCCCGCGCCCTCGGCGGCCTGGCCGACGGCGTGGTGGTGGGCAGCGCCATCGTGAGCCGCGCCGCCGCCCCCGGGCCGCTGCCGCGGCGCGCCGCGGCGGTGAGGGCGTTCGTGGCCTCGCTGGCGAAGGCGCTGCGGCGCTGACCTGGCGGCCGCCCTAGAGGTAGTCGCAGAGGTAGGCGGCCGGGGCGGCGGCCTTCACGTCGAAGCCGCTCCGGGCGGGGACCTCGAAGGTGGTGCCGGCCGGGAAGGGCCGGAAGTCCGGCTCCCCGGGGAGCCGGGCCAGGAGCTCCCCGGAGATCACCGTCATCCGCTCGGCGGCCTCGGTGCCGAAGTGGAACTCGCCCGGGTCCACCACGCCCACGGTGGCGCGCCGGCCGTTCCGCTCGAACCCGACGCTCTGGACCTTCCCCTCGAAGTAGCTGCTGTGCTTGAGCATAGGGGCCACGTCCTCGCACGCGGGCGGCGCGCCGGTCAACGGGCGGGTGGCCTGGCCGCGCGGGGGCTCAGCGGCCCGGCGGCTTCAGGCCGAGCGCCTTCAGCAGCGCCGCCGCCTTCTCCTTCACGATCCGCCCGTTGCGCGGCCCCATGCGCAGCAGCTGCTTCTCCACCGGCCCCTGCGCCTCCAGGGCGGAGTCGGCGAAGAGGTAGACCCGCGGGCCAGCCGGCTCGACCGCCAGATCTCCCTCCGCCACCGGGGCGGCGGCGAGCCTGGCGAGCGCCCGCGCCGCCACCGCGTCGAGCGAGCCGTGCGGATCGCCCAGGGCCCGCCAGGCCGCCTCGAGCACCGGGTGGAGCGCGCGGTAGGCGGCCGCGAAGGCCTTCACGTCGACGGAGGCCACCGCGTCGCCCACGAGATCGTAGCGCCGGTAGGACTCGGGGGCGATGACCGTCACCGCGCCGCGCTGGGCCACCGTGAAGGGCCTGGAGGGCGCCAGCGGCTGCAGCGCCCGCCGGGGCGAGGTGCCCTCGGCCAGGTTGTCGGTGACCACGGCCCAGCGGTTGAGCACGTCGCCGGCCGCCAGCCAGGCCCGGTAGGCGGGGTTGGGCGAGACCGCCTCGAGGAGCGCCCGGGTCGCCTCGCCCGCCGC
>JAJYAW010000022.1 GCA_021779335.1 Myxococcales bacterium
CTCTTTCATCGTTCGTCCTCCTTGAACCGACTGACGGCTTTACCGCAGTGGTCGGCTCGCCGCAGATTGTCGCGCACGATCCCATCAGCAACGCCACCAAGCAAGGCGCGGCCGGCACGCGAATAGATCCCCGGGCCCGCCGCACCAGCAACAGGTCTCGTTCCGGCCGCTGCCGGGCGCCGGCACCCGCCTCCCGGATCCCGGCGGCCCCGCCCGGCTCGACGGCTCGGGCCAGCTCCAGTGCACCACCTGCCACGATCCCCACCGCCAGTTCGGCGGCGATCCGTCGGGCAACTTCCTGGTCGAGACGACCCGGCGCTCGCTCCTCTGCCTGGCCTGCCACGACCCGAGCGCGGTGGCGCCGGCCGGCGCCAGCCACGCCAACGCCTCCAAGCCCTTCGGCCCGTCCGAGGGAAACGTCGGTGACGCCGCCTCGGTGGCCGACGCCGGCTGCGGCGCCTGCCACGTCTCCCACGGCGGCGAGCCGGGCGACCGGCTGGTGCGGCGCCAGGCCGGCGACGACGACGACGCGCCGTGCCTGCGCTGCCACGCCTCCGCCGTGGTCGACGTCCCCATGGGCCAGGAGTTCTCCCGCCCGTACGCCCACGCGCACCTGGGCCGCGGTGTGCACGACGCCGGCGAGGGGCGTCCCGGCTCGGCCCACCCCCTCCCCGAGACCTCCTCCGCGGCGCCGCGCCACGCGACCTGCGTCGACTGCCACGAGCCGCACGCCGCCACCGACCGGCCGGCCCTGGGCGGCACCGTGGGCGGCGCGCTGGCCGGCGTGTGGGGCATCAGCCAGAGCGGCCAGCGGGTCGACCAGGTGCGCCACGAGTACGAGGTCTGCTTCAAGTGCCACGGAGACAGCGCCAACAAGCCGCAGGCGACCGGCCGGGGGAGCCCGCTGGCGCCGCGCCGCGCCGTCACCGACGCCAACCTCCGGCGCGTCTTCGATCCCGGGGCCATCTCGTACCACCCGGTGGTGGCGCCCGGCCGCGGGGCGGACGTGCCGAGCCTCAAGGCGCCCCTCACCACCGCCTCGCTCGTGACCTGCTCCGACTGCCACGCCTCAGACCGCGGCCCGGGCGCCGGCGGCGCGGGCCCGCGCGGGCCGCACGGCTCCATCTACCCGGGGCTGCTGGAGCGTGCCTACCTGACCGCCGACCTGACGGTCGAGGGGTCGGCCGCCTACGCCCTCTGCTACAAGTGCCACGACCGGGACGTGCTCCTCTCCGACCGCTCGGCCTTCCCCCTGCACCGCCGGCACGTCGTCGACTCCTCCACGCCGTGCTCGGCCTGCCACGCCTCGCACGGCGTCTCGAGCCAGGCCGGCGTCCGGGGCCAGAACGAGCACCTCGTCGACTTCGACGTGGGCGTGGTCCGCCCCGGCCCGGCCGGCCGGGCCGTCTACACGAGCCAGGGCCCTCGCCACGGCAGCTGCGCGGTCGCCTGCCACGGCGCCACCCACTCGCCCGCCGCCTACTAGCCCCACCGCACCACCGCAGGAGTAGCCGATGTCCCGCTCCGCCCGCCTCCCCCGCCACCCCCGTCACGCCCGCCTCGCGGCCCCGGCGCTCCTCGCCCTCTCCCTGCTGGCCGGCTGCGCCACCGCGGGCGGGCCGGTCCCCGACGTCCGCTGGCCGCTGCCGCCCGACAAGCCGCGCATCCAGTACGTGCGCACCTTCGCCAGCGAGTACGACATGGAGGTCCCGCTCGGGCGGAAGATCGCGCGCGTCTTCGTCCCGCCCGACCCGGCGGCGGTGGTCGGCAACGTGACCGGCCTGGCGCTCTCCCCCGACGAGCGGTCGCTCTACGTCGCCTGCGCCACCACCGGCCTGGTGCTCCGCGTCGAGCTCGCCTCCGGCCGGTTCGAGCGGGTGGCCCGCGAGGAGGGTCGCCGCCCGGCCAGCCCGCAGTCGGTGGCGGTCGACGCCGACGGCAACCTCTACGTCTCCGACCGGGCCGCCGACGTCTGGGTCTACGCCCCCGACGGCAAGTTCCTGCGCCGCTTCGGCAAGGACCACCTGAGCCGCCCGACCGGCCTGGCGCTCGACCGGAGGCGGCAGCTCCTCTACGTGGTGGACGGCTCCCAGGTCAGGTCGCAGAACCACCGGGTCGAGGTCTTCAGCCTGCGGGGGGAGCACCTGCGGACCATCGGCACCCGCGGCGCCGCCCCCGGCGACTTCAACTTCCCGACCAACGCGGCCGTGGCGCCCGACGGCCGGCTCTTCGTGGTCGACATGCTCAACTTCCGCGTGCAGGTCTTCGCCGCGGACGGCGGCCTGCTGGGGGTCTTCGGCACCATCGGCGCCGGATCGCCCGGGACCTTCGACAAGGCCAAGGCCATCGCCCTCGACACCTTCGGCAACATCTACGTCGTCGACAGCCAGCAGGGGTACGTCCAGCTCTTCAACCCCTTGTTCCAGCCGCTCATGGCCTTCGGCGGCCGGGCCGACCTGCCCGGCTACATGTCGGTGCCCAACTCCATCGTCATCGACTCGAAGAACACCATCTACGTCGGCGACTTCGCCCGCCGGTCGGTGAGCGAGTACCGGCTCATCAACACCACGGGTTCGGACAGCCTCGCCCCGCCCCCGGCCGGAGCGCCGCGCGAGGCGCCCGCCGGGGGGAGCAAGGACCACCCGGGTGAAATACCTCAAGGTGGGTCATAAGACGCACCGACACTTCATCTTTACGTAGTCAGATCATGATGTTGCGAATGTCGCACGCGGTACATCCATTGCAGCCATGTCTCGCATCGTTCTACCCAGGGTCCCCCCGGTCCCGCACAACGAAAGGAAGTACCCCTCCATGAAGAAGGTCCTCCTCGCCGCCGCTCTCGCCCTCCTGGCCACCACGGCCTCCGCCACCATCACCGGCGGCCCGCACGACCTCGGGTCGGCCGCCAACGTCGCCAAGTACGGCGCGCCCCAGATCTCCGGCTGCCAGTTCTGCCACGCCCCGCACTTCGGCGCGGCCACTCCCGCCGTTGGCGCCCCGCTCTGGAACCGCAACAACCCGGCGTCCGGCTCCTTCACGCTCTACACGAGCAACACCCTCTCCACGACCGCCAAGACCGGCGAGGCGCTCGGCGTCAACTCGCTCACCTGCCTCTCCTGCCACGACGGCGTGAGCGACATGGGCAACACGGTCGTCGGCTCGAAGGGCTACGCGGCGGCCAAGGTGATGACCGGCTACGCGGTCGTCGGCACCGACCTCACCAACGACCACCCGGTCGGCATCGCCTTCAACGCCGCCGACCCCACGCTGGTGGCCACCGTCCCGGCCGTCCCGACCTCCACCTCGGTCGGCCTGGAGAACGGCCGCGTCGAGTGCGGCTCCTGCCACGATCCGCACGGCACCTGGGACGCCGCCACCGGCGGCCTGAGCTTCCTCCGCCAGTCCTCCGCCACCATCTGCGCCGCCTGCCACAACAAGTAGGCCCGGCCAGGCCGTGAGGACCGACGGGGACCGGGCGACCGGTCCCCGTCTTCTTTTGTCCGCGGGCGGGCAGCCCCGCCGCAGACGGGAGAGCGGCCGACGCCGCACGCCGGGACGCCGCACGCCGGGACGCCGCACGCCGGGGCGCCGCACGCCGGGGCGCCGCACGCTGGGGCGCCGCACGCCGGACCGCCACTCGACGGGCCCGGCGCCTCAGTGCTGCTGGTGGCACTTCAGGCAGAGGTCGTTGAAGGGGAGCCTGAGCCCCTTCTTCCGGGCCAGCAGGTCGTGCTCGTCGTGGCAGGTGTGGCAGAGGATCCGGCCGCCGGGGCCGAAGGGCAGGTCCGCCGGGGGGTGCGGCTGGACCACCTCGACCGGGTGGTTGCCGTGGCGCTGCGGGTGGCACTCCTTGCACAGCGCCACCGGCTCGGCGCGCAGGCCGCCTCCCGGGCCGGTGTGGCAGCGCTGGCAGAGGGGCGCCCCCAGGTAGTTGTGGGGGTTCGCGACCGTCTCCACCGAGGCCTCCGGGTAGGAGACCCAGGCCGGAGGCGGCTTCACCGGGGCCCCGCCGCGCGCGCCCAGCAGCGCGCCGCAGCCCGCGGAGGCGACCAGCACGGCCGCCGCGCCCAGGCCCGCGCCGAGCCGGGCGAGGCCGGACGCCGACTGCGCCCTCGACGCGGCCACCGCCGCCCTACCCGGCCTTCTGGCCCGAGCCCTGGCCCGCGGTGCCCGCGCCGGTCATGGGGCCGAGCTCGGCCAGCATCTTCCGGACCGACTCGGGCATCTCCCCGCCCGTGGCCATGTGGTGCATCTCGTGGCCCAGGTAGCTCTTCTCGATGAGGAGCTTCAGCACGCTCACCATGAAGGTGCGCTTCTCGGGGGAGAGCTTGTCCAGGTTCTTGAACTTGTCGTGGAAGAAGTGGCCGGTGGCGCGGTGCAGCTCCTGCTGCATCTCCTGGAGCGTCATGTTGTCCGGCTTCATGACCGGCTCCACCAGGTTGTAGCGGCGGTAGTCGCGGGTCACAACGTTGGCGTCGAGGCTGCCGGCGATCTCGGCGTAGGGCCACGGGGTCAGGGCCAGGAAGAAGGCCATGTCCGGCGCGTACCACTTGGCCAGCTCCACCGTCTTGCGGATGGAGGCGGCCGTCTCGTCGGGGGTGCCGAGCACGAAGGAGGTCTCGCTCACCATGCCGTGCTGGTTGATGAGGTCGATGGCCTTCTTCGACTCGTTGACCTTGATGTCCTTGTTGTAGAGATCGAGCGTGGACTGCGAGGTGGACTCGACGCCCACGTAGATGTGGCTCACGCCGGCCCGGGCGTACCGGCCCAGCAGGTCCTCGTCGCGGATGACGTCGTCCACCCGCGTCTCCATGAGGATCTCCATGCCGGTGCCGCGCTCGATCATGAGGTCCAGGATCCGCTCCCAGCGGGCCCGGTCAGAGGTGGGCGTCTCGTCGGAGAGCATGGTGACGCGCACCCCGTAGGCGTCGCGCAGGTGCTCCAGCTCGGTGACGAACTTGAGCGGATCGCGGCCGCGCCAGGTCCGGCTCCAGAAGCGCTGCTGCGAGCAGAAGCTGCAGCGGGAGGAGCAGCCGCGGGCGGAGCTGGCGATGGCCAGCCGGCCGTGGGGGCGAGGCCGGTAGTGGTAGAGCCTCCAGTCGATGAGGTCGAAGGCGGTGGGGAGGGTGTCGAGGTCGGACGCCAGCTGGCGCACGCCGTTGGAGACCGGGATCCCGTCCTTGCGCCAGGCCAGGCCGTCGATCCGGTCGTAGCCGCCGCCGGCCACGACGGCCTGGACGAGCGCCATCATGGTGAGCTCGCCCTCGCCGCGCACCACGAAGTCCACGTTGGGATCGTCGCGGAGGATCTGGTCCCAGCAGAAGGTGGCGTGGACGTTGCCGACGATGGTCTTGACGGCCGGGTTCCACTGCTTGGCCGTGGCGCAGATGAGGCGGGCGTCCGGCTCGGTGGCGGTGATGGCGCTGGTGCCGAGGATGTCCGGCTTGAACTCGGCGATCTTCCTGGCGATGTCCTCGTGCGTCGTGAAGAGGCTCATCGCGTCGTAGATCTCGACCTCGGCGCCGGCCTGGCGCGCGGCGCCCGCGACGTAGACGAAGGAGAGCGGCAACCAGACGCCGGCCGCCTCCACCACGCCGGAGTGGTAGGGAGACGTGACGAGCAGGACGCGCGGGCGGCGGTTCATCATGGGCTGGACTCCAGGGACCGGCGGTGAGCCGGGAAGCGACGGCGAGCGCGAGATGGTAGCACAACCGGGGGCGGCGCGGACCACCCGCGGCGACCGGATACCCACTGTTTGCAGCCACCTCCGCGGGCTCGGTTGCGCGCGGTCAAGCGGCCCGGCGCGGCCCGGCCGCGGTCAGCGGACGCTTACCCAGGACGCACCGACGGTGCGGACGGCGCGCCGGCCGTGCCCTCGACCGCGCCCGCGGAGGGGTCCGGCGCGGCGAGCCCCGTGCTAGCGTGCGGCGCCATGCGCGAGAAGCTGACCATCCTCAACGCCTTCGTGCACGACGTCGCCACGGGCACCTGGATCGGCACGCTGGTGCTGCTCACCATCCTGCACCGGGAGGCGCGCCTGCCCTCCTGGGCCGCGGCGGCGCCGCTCGTGCCGGGCCTGGAGCGCAAGTTCCTCATGCTCACCTGGATCAGCCTGGCCGTCATCGTCGCGACCGGCGCGGTCCGGATGCTCACCTGGAAGGTCTTCGGCTGGACCGGCGACATGGAGCGGGACCGGATCCAGCTCCTCAAGGTGAAGCACGCCCTGCTCGGCATCGTGTTCGCGGCCGGCACCATCTACCAGGTGTCGCTGGTCCTTTGGTGAGGGGCCCGGGCTGACGGCCCGCCGCCTGCTCGATTTCCGGGCAACCCCGCGCGGCGCCTCACGATTGTGGGCGAGTGTCGTTTGTCCTCGGCGATCCCGTGGTGCTAACTTGTGCGGCCAATCCACCCTCGGCCGTCGACGAAGCACAGGCCATCGAACCGCCAGGACGACGGCCCGCCAGGCCGCGCGCCCGGCGCCACCGTGAGGAGTCTCCGATGCCCGCCACCCCCGTCGCCCCCGCCCCCCTGACCGGCGCCGCCCTGGAGCGCCAGCGGCTCACGCAGGAGGTGCTCGGGTACATCGAGGCCGGCGTCGACGCCGACGTGCCGGACTTCAACGGCAGCTGCCTGCGCATGTTCGCCCTGCACTACGAGGTGAACCCGATCTTCCGCGAGTTCTGCGACGCCAAGAAGGTGCGCCCCGGGGACGTGAGCCGCTGGCAGGACGTCCCCATGGTCTACAACGACGTCTTCAAGACGCACCTGGTCGCGTCCTTCCCGCTGGAGCAGGCGGTCATGGGCTGCCTGACCGGCGGGACCACCAGCCTGACGCAGCGGGGCCGCATCTTCCGCGACGAGGACGGCAAGCGGCTGGTCTTCGGCGCCAACAAGCGCATGACCGGCGCCTTCCTCTTCCCGGACTTCGAGGCCGGGCGCCGCTGCCGCATCCTCATCCTGGCGCCCAGCCCGGAGATGGCGCCGTCGATGGGCATGGCCATCGGCATGGAGCAGACCCGCACCCACTTCGGCACGCCGGACAGCCAGTTCCTGCTGGGGCGCACCGGCATCGACGTCAACGGGCTGCTCAAGGCGCTGCGCGAGTCGGAGGCGAGCGGCGTGCCGGTGGCGCTCATCGGCGCCACCTCGGCCTACGTCTACTTCTTCCAGGCGTGCAAGCGGAAGAAGCTCTCCTTCCACCTCCCGCCCGGCAGCCGCGTCTGCGACGGCGGCGGCTACCGCGGGCGCTTCGGCCCGGTCAGCCGCGCCGACTACTACGGGATGGTGGAGGAGATCCTGGACGTCCCGGAGACCCACTGCGTCAACGTGCTCGGCGAGGCCGAGACGGCCACCAACCTCTTCGACGACGCCCTGCGCCGCCACGTCAAGGGGCTGCCGCCGCGCCCGCGCACCCGCCCGGTGCCGCCCTGGTCGCGCGTGCTGGCCATGGACATCGACACGCTGCAGCCCCTGCCCGACGGCAAGCTCGGCCTGCTGGCCCACTGGGACCTGGCCAACGTCCCCACCGTGCTGGCGGTCATCACCGACAACCTCGGCTACACCACCGACGACGGCCGCGGCTGCGAGATGGTGGGGCGCGCCAAGATCGAGAACGGCAAGGTCTCGCCGCTGCCCGACGAGCGGCCGCTGGGCGGCATGGGCGACTCGGCCATCTTCCGCATGCTCGAGACCTACGTGAACTTCTCCATCGACCTGAAGATGCTCACCGCCAAGGCCCCGCCCGCCGAGCCGAGCATCCGCGAGGAGATCGAGGCCCGCCCCGGCTCGGTGGCCTCCTGCCCGCAGGTGGTGGACGAGATCCTGGTCTCGCAGGGGAGCGAGGACGCGGCCCGCCAGCGCGACGCCGCGCTGCAGACCTTCCGGGACCAGACGGAGCGCCCCATGGAGTGGTTCCAGGAGCAGGCGCGGAAGCAGAAGCTGGCCGATCACCCGGCCGGGCTGCAGTCCGAGGCGCCGGGGCCGAACAAGCTGTAGGCGGGCGCCGACGGCGCGCTGGATCAGGGCGGGGCTACCTGGCGGCAGGCCGCACCCTCAGGAACCCCCCGTCCACGGCGGCCAGCGGGACGCCGGATCGCCTGCCCACGGCCCTGTACTTCTCCGTGACCAGGCTGTCCTTGTCGACCCAGCACGTGCCGAAGTTGAACTCGGAGAGGTCCACGGCCACGGGCCTCCCAGCCTGGTCCCTGGTCACGCCCTCGACGTACGCGTAGTGGGCACGTGACGCGAAGACCGCCACGTCGCCCCTGGCGACCTCCTCGGGCGGGAGGCTGCCGAGCTCCAGCGTCCGCCCGGGTCGAGTCGCCGCGAGCCGCTGCTCGACGTAGTGGGTGCAGAAGCCGCCGCTCCGGTTCCAGCAATTGGCATCGCCCACGGTGCAGCCCGACCGCTTCACCACCTCGTTGATGACCCGGTTGCTGCATACCGGGAGCTTCCCGGCGTCCAGATCGTGGCCGTTCCCGCTGGACAGCGCCAGCGCGACGAGCGTCGCCCATGGCATCACGGCGCCTCCACCCTCCAGGCGAGCTGCCGGCCGTCCTTGACGCCGTACGCGATGGACTTGCCGTCGGGTGTGAACAGCACGGGAAAGACCTGCTCGAAGGCCGAGTGCTGCTTGAGGGTCGCACCCGCCAGGTCCGCGACCACCACGAAGCGCTTCCCGTCCTTGCGGGCGCGATACGCGAGGCGCGTCCCGTCCGGGCTGAAGACGGGCGTGACGACGCGGTCGAAGACGGGCCCCTCGTGCCCGTCCACCACCACGACCCAGCCGTCCTCGCGCCGCGCCGCGTAGGCGTGAGCGCGCCCATCACCGCTGTAGACCAGCCCATCGGCCTCCAGGTACACCGCCTCCGGCGGACCGGCCTCGGCGAAGAACGGGCGGAAATCCGCCCCTGCCTGCGAGAAGATGAGGGCGCCCACCGCCTTGCCGTCGGGCCTGACCGCAAGCTGGCCGACCATCTCGCCAACCGCCGGCAGCGGCGCGTCCTGAGCGCCCAGCACGACGTAGCTCCGGCCGGAGCGCGTCGCCAGGTACGCCAGCGAGGTGCCGTCCGGCCCGAACACCGCGCTCCCGGCCGAATCCTGGGGCGGCCCTCGCTGGACGTCGTTGGGCCGATCCAGGGCGAAGCTCAGCAGCCGCTGCCGGCCTCCGGTCGCGCTCACCGCCGCGGCCCGGGTGCGGTCGGCGCTCAGCACCAGGCTGGCCGCCCGCGCGTCGACGACCACCTGGGTCTTGAAGGAGAGGTCGCTGACGATCAGGCGCCCCCGGTCGTCGTCGCCGACGTCAGTGATGAAGACCAGCCTGGAGGAGTCGCGGCCGAACTCGTGGTTCAAGAACCGCGTCCGCGTCTCGGTCTTGATCGTCGTGTCCACCACCAGCTTCCAGAGGTCGCCGTCCATCGCCTGGTACGCCACGTGGGAGCCGTCCGGGCTGAACGCGACCTGCCGGACGGCGCTGAACGGCGCGCCCTCCCGGCCGTCCACGACCACGCGCCACTTGCCGCCCTCCAGCGCCCCGTAGGCGATCCGCTTCCCGTCCGGGCTGAGCGCGATCGAGTTCACGGCCGCGCACGGCTTCCCCGCCCGGCCGTTGTGGACGACCTCGACCTCGTCTCCCTTCCCGACGAGGAAGGCCACGCCGCCGCGCTCGCCGAAGAGGTACTCGCCCCTCCCCGGCGGAGGCGGCACGTGGAGCCCGCTGACCGCCGGCGGCGGGCTGACCGGCGGCGGCGGCTCGTCGGCGGGGACCGTCGCCAAGACCACCGTCCGGTCCGAGGGCGCGCTCGAGGCCGGCACAAGGGCTCGGCTCCCGCCGCGGTCATGGCATCCAGCGGCGAGCGCCCCAAGGCAGCAAGCCGCCGTGAGCAGGTGCAGGGACGGCTTCGTCACGGCGCGGCTCCAGAGGGGCGAAGGGCAAGCGCCCCGGACCGCGCCGCACCGAGGTCGGAGGCCAGGTGCGGCGCGCGGGTCTTCATACCGCGATGCGGCCGGCGAAGGCTAGAACGTGCCTCGGACCGTGCAACTCCCGGTCCCCAGCCGGCGGCGACGGCGCAAGCGGGCGTGCAGGCCGTCCCGGAGATGCTCGACGGCGCGACGTTGGAGAGCGGCGTCCTGTTGCGGAGGAAGGCCCAGGGCCGCAGGTCAGCGCCTGCCGACCAGCGCCCAGTCGTGGAGTTGGTCGTCGGCAGCACGTTGTTGCCGTGGGCGTCCTGCGCCGGCCGCGCCAGCATGGCCGTCGCCGACACGTGGCAGCTCCAGCACTCCTCCTTCAGGATTGCCGGATCGAACTGGGTCATTGGCCCGAATTCCACCGTGCCCCGACCCTGGGACGAGCAGACGGCGGGCCTATCCCGCGGACACCGAGCCGGCGCCGGGCCGGGCCTGCAGCTCGCGCGCGGCATGCTTCCCGGCCTTCCACTTCTCGTAGGCGATCTTCATGCCGGTGCGGACCGGCAGCTGGTTCATCAGCGAGAGGATGTGGGCGTGCGGGAAGCCCGAGGCCGGGACCTTGAACATGTGCTTCAGGACCCGCCCGAGCCGGAGCAGCTCCAGCGAGGTCTCGTAGAACCGCTCCTCGCGCACCTCCGGCGTCATGGCCGGATCCGGGTGCTCGAAGAGCGCGTAGGACCCGGTGTAGTACTCCCAGCCCAGGTCCTTGAAGAGCCAGGGCTCGTACTGCTTGCGCAGCTCCGAGCCCGGGTACGGCACCACGAGCGACGGGTGCATGCTGACGCCCAGCCGGTCGGCCAGGTCGACGGCGCGGCGGTAGTCGTCCAGCGAGTCGGCGCGCGAGCCGAGCATGAAGAAGAGCGAGACGTCGATGCCGGCGTCCTTGAGCGTCTTGACGGCCCGCTCACGGTCCTCGCCGACCTTGCGGTCCGCCCGGTACTCCTCCAGGCCGCCCTCGGTGATGGACTCCCACCCGACCCAGACGGTCAGCATGCCGCTCCGGCGCGCCGCCTCGAGCAGGCGCGGCCCCTCCGGCGAGAGCACCGGGGCCAGGCTGCCGAAGCCCATCCACTTCTTCTTGCTGCCGCGCAGCGCCGTGAAGAGCTCGATGGCGCGCGCCGTCTTCCCGAGCCACCAGATGTTCTCGTCGCCGTTGATGTACATCCTGCCCGGGATGGCGTCGACGTCGCGCACCACGTCGTCGATGGGGCGCATCCGGATCTTGGCGCCGAAGACCTTGCTCACCGTGCAGAAGCTGCAGGGGTACGGGCAGCCGCGCGAGGTGTTGACGATGCGGAAGTCGTGGCCGTGCTTCAGCATGCCGTACAGCGGCGTCGGCAGCCCCTCCAGCGGCCGCTGCTCGCCGCGGTAGATGGGCTGCATCCGACCGGCGCGGAAGTCCGCCAGCACCTGCGGCCAGACCCCCTCGGCCTCGCCGGTCACGACCGCGTCGGCGTGGAGCCTGGCCTCCTCGGGCAGGGCCGAGACGTGCATGCCGCCGAGCACCACCTTGATGCCGCGGGCGCGCAGCCCGTCGGCGATCCGGTAGCCGGGCACCGCCGTCGGCGTCAGCAGGCTGATGGCGGCGAGATCGCACTCCAGGGTGTCGAAGACGTCCGGCGTGGCGCTGGCGCTGTAGAGCTCGATCTCGATCGACGGGTCGGCCTGGCGGGTCAGCGCCGCCAGGTACTCGAGGATCGGGGGGGCGACCGGGGTCCAGCCGAACGGCAGGGGTGGCTTGATGATGCAGAGCTTCAAGGTGGGATCTACCTAATTCCATCCACCGGTGGCTGCCACTCGTGCTCCACGCGGAAGCCTTTGTGGAAGGTCTCCGCCGAAAAGGGGATTCCCCAGTAGGTGACGATCATCACGAACACCGCGACGAGGGCGTACCAGGCCAGCCGGCGCCCCCGCCAGCCCATGGTGATGCGCAGGTGGAGGTAGATGCCGTAGATGAGCCAGGAGACCAGCGACCAGACCTCCACCGGGTCCCAGTTCCAGTAGCTCCCCTTGGCCTGGTCCGCCCAGAGCGCGCCCGAGACGATCATGAGCCCGTACATGAGGAACCCGCCGGCGACGAACCGGTAGCCGAGCCGGTCCAGGTCCGTCGTCGACGGCAGCCGGTCGTAGATCCTGCCCGACCGCCCGTCCTTGAGCAGGAACATCAGCCCCAGCCCGGCGGCGATCAGCACCGCGCTGAAGCCGATGGAGGCGCCCACGATGTGGACCCAGAGCCAGGGACTCTGCAGGGCCGGCGCCAGCTGGGAGTCCGACGCGACCCGCAGCGTGCCTGCCCACCCGAGCAGGATGAAGACCACCGGGAGCACGAACACCCCGAGCGGCCGCACCTTCCTCGAGGTGGCCTGGACCAGCAGGAAGATCGCCATGGACATGAAGGTCCCGAGCGCCAGCGACTCCGAGATGCTGATGAATGGGTTGGTGGTGCTGGCGGCCCACCGGGCGCCGATGCTCACGAGGTGGGCCGCGAAGCCGAGCGCCGCCGCGGCGAGCCCGCCCAGGAGCAGCTTCTCGTTCTCCGCGATGAAGCCGAACACGTATGCGGACGCGCTCACACCGTAGAGGCCGACCGCGCACCAGAACAGCACCTGCTCGACGTTCATGTGATCTCCCTCGGCGCCGGAGCGTCCGGCTCGCGGCCGCTCGATCCGCGCTTGCCACGCTTCGTGTCCTGCCAGATTCGACCTGCGAAGGTCATGGCCATGCCGGCCAGGCCCGCCCAGAGGCTGGTCAGGATGAGGGTGAGGCCCGGGTCGTGGCGCACCGCGATCCCCACCCAGTAACGGACCTCGCTCACCTCGAGGCGGCGGTTCCCGGCCTCGAACGTCCCGCCGACCGGCACGGTGCCGGTGTGGGCGGGCGGCGGCGAGGCCGCGCCCCCGTGCGGATCGGCCGCCTGCACCGCAGCCGGGCTTCCCTCCAGCGCGCTCACCGGCCAGGTGGCGAGCTCCACCTTCCCCGCCCGGTCCTTCCCCTGATCGGGCACATACGTGACCTGGAGCAGGAGGTCCGCGGGCGCGGGCGGCGGCGGGAATGGGAACGAGGAGGGCCCGTGGATGGAGCCGGACGTATAGAGGAGGTTGCCCGCCCCCTCTGGAAGGCTCTGGAGCGGGACCATGGCCGCGTACAGCTCCTTGCCCCAGCGGTCGCGGAGGATGATGCCGACGGAGTACCCTTCCTTGGAGACCAGGTACCTCACGCCGTCGAGGTCGAGGTTCTGCGTCACGTAGATCGTGCTGACCGTCCTGGCGGCGCCCTCGCCGACCGCGATCTCGTAGGCCGAGCGCTTGTCCTGGCCCTCCACCTTGTAGTTGCGGTGCATCCTGACGAGGGTGGTCTCGCCGCGGAGTCGCTTGAAGTCGAAGAAGCGCCCCGCCTCGATGGTGTCGTAGCTGGCGGGATCGCCGTTGGGGAGCGTCTCCCCCTCGGTCAGCCGCAGCACGGCCTTGAAGCTGAAGAAGCTGTTGTAGACCACGCCGCCGAGCAGGCCGAGGAAGCTCACGTGGAACACGACCATCCCGACCCAGGCCAGGGTGAGCTTGCGCCCCCAGACCCTGACCAGGAAGGTGAGCCCGGAACTCAGCGCCAACAGGACCAGCAGGCCGTTGAACCAGAGCGTGCTGAAGATGACGACCCAGGCCCGCTCCCCCCGGAAGACGGTGACGCCTGCCACGCTGCAGGCCAGGACGGCGACCAGCAGCGCGATGGCGAGCCGTGGCGAGGAGATGACGGAGAAGGTTCGCCGCCACGGGCCTCGCGGCGTGCGGCCGGGCGGCGAGGGGCTGGTCGGGGCTGCGAGCGGCGTCATGGGCTCGTCCAGCGTCGGAGGGACCGCGCCGCGCCCTGGTCGAGGACCAGGGCGCGGCGCGCGGGCCTTCATACCGCGATGCGCCGGCCGAGGCTAGAAGGTGCCGCCGACCGTGTAGCTCCCTGCCTTGCAGCCGCTGCCGCTGGCCACCGAGCAGGTCGGCGTGTACGCCGTCCCGGAGATGCTCTTCGGCGCGTGGTTGGTGAGCTGCGTCGTGTTGCGGATGAAGGCCCAGGGCCGCTTGTCCGTGCCCGTCGACCACCGCCCGGTCTTGGTGCTGCCGCCCGTCGGCAGCACGTTGTTGCCGTGGACGTCCTGCGCCGGCACCGGCCGTGCCGGCCTGGTCGTCGCCGACGCGTGGCAGTACCAGCACTCCTGCCTCAGGTAGGTCGACATCCCGCTGTTGCCGCTGCTCGAGAAGGCCGACCCCGTGCCGTGGTTGCTGTTGCTCACGGACACGTTGTGGCACACGTTGCAGAGGTTGGCCGTTGCGCTGTTGTTCCAGACCGGCTGGCGCAGCTCCGTCGGCCCGCCGTGCGCCGTCACCGTGCTCGTCAGCGTGACCGTGCTGGCCGTCCCCACCGGGGCGTGGCAGTCCCAGCAGGAGATCAGGTAGCCCCAGGCCGCCGTCGTGTTGATCGTCCCGGCCGTCTTGGTGATCCCGTTCCACGGCGCGTTCATGCGGGCCGACGACACGTACGAGTTGTTCTGCTTCCCCAGGATCGGGTGGTACGACGAGTTGGTCGTCGCGAACGAGGCGTTCACGTCGGTCACGCCGCCCGTCGTCCCCAGCGCCGTCACCCCCGCCCCGGTGTAGCCCGTCCCCGCGATGGTGGTGTTGAACGGCTTGGCCGCCGACCCGCCCGGCACGAAGGCCGCCGTCGCGCCGTTCGCGTCGTGGCACTTCAGGCACTGGTTCACCATGATGGCCTGCAGCACCGGCGCCGCCGGGTCCGCCTCCAGCGAGAGCGACAGGTTCCGGCTGAACTTGGTGAACACCATGTCGGTCGTGGTCGTCGCGTACGACCCCGGGCTCGTCCCGCTGGCCGCCGTGAACGTCACCCCCTTGATGTGCAGCCCGGTGTCCGGGTCACGCAGGTCGATGTTCCCGTTGGCCGTCATCGGGTGGTAGGCCGGATCCGGGTCGCCCGTCGTCAGGTTCCCCTCCATGTGACAGACCACGCAGTCGAACTTGGTCACCGTGAACCCGCCGCTCCGCTTGTGCGACCACCCGGCGCTGTTGGTGAACTCCGGCACGATGGGCCGGCGGCCGCCCTGCGCCCCGGTGTGGCAGTCGATGCAGGTCCCGCTCGCCTCCACCACCCCGTCGATGTGCCACGTCTTGTTCACCGTGCACCCCGCCAGGTTGCCCGACGTGCACGTGTAGCCCGAGTGGCACGTCCCGCACTGCGTCGTGCTCGTCACGCTCCCGTGCGCCCCCGACGTCGGCGGCGCCTTGTGGCAGCTCGTGCACGCCGTCGCCAGCGCCGCCGTGTCCGTCCACTTCGGCGTGATGAGCGTCCCCGCGTAGTTCGTGTTCCCGTTCCGCGCGTACCCGTGGCAGTAGTTGGTGCAGGTCGGCGTCGCCTCCCACGTCGCGTTGATGGTCGCCGGCGTGGGCACGATCGACCCGGTCTTCGCCAGCGCCCCGTACGTCATGTCCACCGTGCCGGTGGCGTGGTTCATCACCGTCGGCAGCACGTGGCACTCCGTGCACGCCAGCGGCGCCGCCTTCAGCTTGGTGTTCACCACGTGCGCCTGGTGCGCACCCACCTTCACCCCGGTCGTCGTCCCGTTGGTCGCCTTCGGCGGCGCGTTGTTCGTGGCCGACCCGTGGCAGCTGTTGCACGCCGCCGTGTTCTGCCTCGTCCCGTTGATGTGGAGCGTCGTCGCCGACGTCCCCGTCCCCGTGAACAGGATCGACCCCGTCGCGCTCAAGGTCGTGTTGTGGCACGGCACGCACGACAGCCCCGTCGTCGCCGCCGCCACCGTCGCCACCGACGTGTGCACCGGATCCCTGGGCGGCGTCCCGTGGCAGCTGTTGCACGCCACCGTCACCCCCGTCGTCCACTGCCACGTCGTGATGGCACCCTTCTGCGCCGCCGTCAGGCTCCCGCCGTGGCAGTACGTCACGCACGTGTCAGGCGTC
>JAJYAW010000358.1 GCA_021779335.1 Myxococcales bacterium
GGCGCTCACCCCGGCGGCGGGCCGGCCACGGGGTGGCGCCGGCCGGCCAGCGGGAGCGCGTAGCGGCCAGAGCCCGGCGGGTCCTCCTCGAGGAGCGCGCCCAGCGCGACCTGGCCGGCCCGGGCGAAGCGGGCCGGGCCCCAGGGCACCTGGCACCGGAGGACGCCGTCGGCGCCCAGCCGGAGCGCCCCGGGGTCGAGCGGCGCCTCGCGGCCGCCGGCGAGGAGGAGCGTCACGGCCCGCGGCGGCGACCCCTCGACCCGGACGCCGCGGACGACCCAGGGGGTCTCGTCCACCGCCACGTAGCCGGTCTCCCGGCCGATGGAGACCTGCCAGCGGCCGCCCGGGGCGGGCTCGAGCGTCCGCCACAGCACCTCGAGCGTCCGCCCGTGCGTGATGGGCTCGCCGCGGTGGAGGAAGCGCCCCTCGGCGTCGACGGAGAGGCCGCTCGCGCTGCGCAGCCGCTCCAGCAGGTCGGGGTCGTGGGGGGCCACGGCGGGGTGGGCGCGCGGGGGCCGGGCGCTCAGCCCAGCGCCCGCCGCAGCAGGTCGAGCGCCTCGTAGGCGGCGAAGCGGCGGACCCGCTCCCGGTCGCCGCGGTAGTGGCGCGCCAGCGCCTCGGTGCCGCCCGGCCCGGCCAGCGCCAGGTGGACCGTCCCCACCGGCTTCTCCGGCGTGCCGCCAGTCGGGCCGGCGATGCCGGTGACGCCGAGCCCCCAGGCGGCCCCGGCGGCGCGGCGGGCCCCCTCGGCCATGGCCCGCGCCACCGGCTCGGAGACCGCGCCGTGCGCGAGGAGCAGCGGCTCCGGCACCGAGAGGAGCCGCGCCTTCACGTCGTTGGAGTAGGCCACCACGCCGAGGTCGAGCGCCGCCGAGGCGCCGGCCACCGCGGTCACGAGCGAGGCCACCAGGCCGCCGGTGCAGCTCTCCGCCAGCGCCACCCGCTCGCCGCGCGCCGTGAGCCGCGCCACCACCAGCGCCGCCAGCTCCTCCTTGCCGCTGCCCCAGACCGCCGCGCCAAAGATGGCGCGCACCGAGGCCTCGATGGCGGCGGCGCGCGCCTCCGCGCCCGGCCCGGTGACGCTCCACTTCAGGTGGACCTCCGGGAAGTGGGCCCGGTAGCCGAAGCGGACGCCGCGGTTGGCCGGGTCGTCCATGACCGGCCGCATGGCCTGGTCGGCGTGGCTCTCCCCCACGCCGAAGAGCTTGAGGACCCGCGCCGCCGGGGCCCCGTCGAGCCGGGCCGCCAGCCTGGGCAGCACGGCCTCCTCGCACAGCCCCTTGAACTCCACCGGGACGCCCGGCAGGCAGGTCAGGGTGGCGCGCCCCACCGCCACGCTGAAGCCGGGCGCGGTGCCGAACCGGTTGGGGTGGACCACGGCGCCGCGCGGGAAGCGGGCCTGCTTGACGTTGTTGGGCGTCATGACCCGCCCCATCCAGGCGAAGCGGGCCTCGACGGCGCGCAGCGACGGCTCGTCGAGCTCGAGCGGCACCCCCAGCACGCCGGCCACCACCTCGGCCGTCAGGTCGTCCTCGGTGGGCCCCATGCCGCCCGACATGACCACCGCGTCGGCGCGGCCGCAGGCCTCGCGCACCGCGGCCGCCAGGTCGTCCCGGTCGTCGCCCACCAGCGTCTTGCGGCGCACCATGATGCCGAGGTCCCAGAGCCGGTCCATCAGCCAGGTGGAGTTGGTGTCCACCACCTGGCCGGTGAGCAGCTCGTCGCCGGTGGAGAGGAGCTCGACGACCAGGCTCATGGGGCCCTCCGGCCCGCCGGGCTCACGACAGCACCCCCGGCGCGAGGCGGGCCACGAGCCAGAGCGCGGCCCCGGCCCAGACCCCGGCCGCCACGTCGTCCAGCACCACGCCCAGGCCGGACTTCACCCGGTCGAGGGCCGAGGCGGGCCAGGGCTTGGTGACGTCGAAGAGCCGGAAGAGCAGGAAGCCCGCCGCCGCGGCGGGCCAGGTGAAGGGGACGAAGGCCATGGTCACGAGGTAGCCGACGACCTCGTCGATGACGATCTGCGAGGCGTCCACCACGCGCCAGTGGCGCCCGGCCCGGGTGGAGGCGTGGACCGCCAGGGCCAGGAAGGCGAGGAGGAAGGCGGCGGAGGGCAGGGGCTCGAGCCGGGCCACCGCCCAGGCGAGCGGCACCGCGCCGAGGGTGCCGACCGTGCCCGGGGCGATGGGGCTGAAGCCGCAGGGGCCCCAGGCGGCCAGCACCGTCCAGCCGCCGGGCGGCGTGGCGGGGCGCCCCCCCGCGGAGGCGCGGCGGGTGCGGTACCGCTCCAGGGACTCGGCGATGAAGGGGATCACGCCCTAGACGTACTCGTCCCGCTCGTCCTTGTCCTCGTCTTCTTCCTCGTCCTCCGACGGCTCGAGCGCCTCGTCGGCCTCGAGCTCGGCGCGGACCGCCGGGGACAGGCGGGCCAGCTCGGGGATGCGCCGGGCGTGGATGAAGAGCGACTCGGCCAGCCCCATGGCGATGTAGGCGCCCATGTAGACGACCAGCACGAAGGAGGCCCGCGTGGCCAGGCCGACCGCCAGGCCGGTGACCGCCAGGAAGCCCATGACCGCCAGGCTCCTGGCCGAGACGTGGGCGTCCTTGAAGGTGCGGTAGCGGACGGTCGAGACCATGAGGAAGGCGAGGAGCGCCACCACCACGGCCACCGGGGCCACCTCGGCCGGCGTGGTGGCGCGGCCGTAGGTCCTGTAGTGGGCGATGACGATGGCCACGATGGCGCCGGCCGCCAGCGGGATGGGGAGCCCCACGAAGAAGCGGGAGGAGCCCTTGTCGCCGCGCATGGCCAGCACGTTGAAGCGGGCCAGGCGGAGCGCGCCGCAGGCGGCGAAGGCGAAGGAGACGAAGAGGCCGAGGAGGCCGAGCGGGGCGAGCGCCCACTTGTAGACGAGCAGGCCGGGGGCCACGCCGAAGGAGATGACGTCGGCCAGGCTGTCGAGCTGCACGCCGAAGTCGCTCTGGGTCTTGGTCATGCGCGCCACGCGCCCGTCGAAGGCGTCGAAGAACATGGCGAAGAAGATGGCCAGCGCCGCCTGGTAGAGCTTCACCGGCGTGGCGTCGCCCGCGCAGAGGACCAGCGCGTAGAAGCCCAGGAAGATCGAGCTGACGGTGAACAGGTTGGGGAGGACGAACATCGCCTTCCGCAGGTTGATCTGCATAGAGAGGCAGGCTCCTTTCGCGGAAGTCCCGAGACCTCCCCCCGGAGGCGTCCCGAGGGCCCAAGGTCTCACGGTGGAGTCGGCTTGTCGAGGGGCCGACTCCCGGCCGGGGTCACTCCTTCAGGGCGGCTTGCTCGCGGTCTGGGCGCAGAGCGGCTTGCCGGACCGGTCGTCCAGGAGCACCACCCGCGCCCCACTGCCGCAGTCGACCCAGATGGAGGGATCGGTCCAGAAGCGCGCCCCGAAGGCCGTCACGGTGGAGCCCTCCATGGCCACCAGCCCCGGGCCGTGGCGCGTGCAGAGGGTGGCCGCCAGGTCGGCCTGGCTCCGGTCGGTGAAGACGAGGCAGCCCGCCTCGCCGCCCCCGGCGTCGACCCCGTCCAGCCAGACCCTGGACCGGGAGGCCTCGACCGCCGCGCCGCCGCAGGCGGTGAGCTCGCTCGCCGAGAGGTGCACCTCGGCCCGCCGGGCGAGCAGGCAGTCCCCGAGGTCGCCTGCCGCCTGGCGCGGGCCGGAGACCGCGAGGTCCCGCGCGTCGAGGGCGCCGGCCGAGACGCTGACCCCGGCCGGCCCCGGCGCCCGCACCACCGCCTCGGCGACGCTCACCCGGCCGCCGGCCACCACCAGCGCCGCCTCGCTCGACGGCCCGGTCAGCGCGCC
>JAJYAW010000359.1 GCA_021779335.1 Myxococcales bacterium
GACCACCTCGGCGCCGGCCGCCCGGAGGCCGTCCCGGAGCTCCGGGCGCCCCTCGGCGGCGCGCGGCACCAGCACCCGCCGGCCGGCGACGTGGCGAGCCAGCGAGGCGGCCAGCGAGGCGCCGGTGTGCTCCCCCGGCACGAGATCCGGGGCCCGCACCAGCGCCTCCAGCCTCTCGGCGGTGGCCGGGCCCACGCAGGCGAGCCGGAGGTCGGCGAGCGCGCCGCGCGGGATCGAGAGCGCGTCGAGCCGGGCCACCGTCCGCTCCACCGCGTTCGCCGAGGCGAAGACCGCCCAGGCGAAGCCGGCCAGGGCCTGGAGGGCCGCGTCGAGCGCCGCCAGCTCCGCGGGGCCCGGTGGGCCGATGGCGATGGAGGGGAAGTCGAGGACCGCCGCGCCCAGGGCGGCCAGCCGCGCCGAGAGGGCCTCGTCGCCGCCCACTCCGCGGGTGACGACCACCGTCCGCCCGTGGAGCGCCCCCGGCATGGCGCGCTACCGCTTCGGCGCGGCCAGGCCGACGGCGTGCCCCTCGGCCTCCTTGAGGATGGCGTCGGCGCCCTGGCCGAGGAGCTCCTCCGCCAGCGCCACGCCCAGCGCCCGGGCCTGGGCCACCGGGCCGCGCCGCTCGCCGCGGATGATGCGCGCACCGTCGAGCGAGGCCACCAGGGCGCGCAGGTGCACCTGGCCGCCCGCCACGGTGGCGTGGCCGGCGATGGGCACCTGGCAGCCGCCCTCGATGCGGGCCAGGAAGCCGCGCTCCGCCTCGACGCGGTGGCGCGTGTCGGCGTCGTCGAGCGCGGCCAGCCGGGTCATGGTGGCGGCGTCGCCGGCGCGGGCCTCGAGCGCCAGCGCCCCCTGGGCCACGGCCGGGAGCATCTCCTCGGGCGAGAGCACCTGGGTGGCGTGGCCGTCCAGGCCCAGGCGGCGCAGGCCGGCGTAGGCCAGCACCACGGCGTCCAGCCCCTGGGAGGCCTTGTCGAGCCGGGTCTGCACGTTGCCGCGCACCACCTCGGTCTGCAGGTCCGGGCGCAGCGCCTTCAGCTGGGCGGAGCGGCGCAGCGACGAGGTGCCCACCCGGGCGCCCCTGGGGAGCCGGTCGAGCGTCTTCCAGCGGGGCGAGCAGAGGGCGTCGCGCGGGTCCTCGCGGAGCGGCACGGCGCCGATGGCCAGCCCGTCGGCCAGCAGGGCCGGCAGGTCCTTCATCGAGTGGACCGCGACCTCCGCGTCGCCGGCGATGAGGGCGTCCTCGATCTCCTTGACGAAGAGCCCCTTGCCGCCCACCTGGGCGAGCGGGACCTCGAGGATGCGGTCCCCGCGGGTCATGAGCTCGTGGAGCACCACCTCGAGGCCCGGCTCGCGCTGGCGCAGCAGGTCGGCGACGTGGTTGGCCTGCCACTTGGCGAGCGGGCTGCGGCGGGTGGCGATGCGGACGGTCACTTGGTCTTCTCCGGTGAGGCGGCCGTGCGGGCCGCGGCGTGCCCCCCGGCGCGGTGGGTGCGCGGCGGCGGGTCCTCCTGCTCCAGGTCGAACAGGGCGGCGGCGGCGCCCGGCAGGTCGTCGTCGCCGTGGACCGCCGCCTCCTTGAGCCGGGAGGTGGGCGCGTGGAGGAGCTTCTTCACGATGGCCTGGGCCATGGCCTCGACGCTCCGGCGCCCCCGCTCGTCCAGCCCCGCGCCGGCGATGGCGAGCGTCTTCTGCGCCTCGGCGCGGGCGATGCGCTCGGCCCGCTTGCGCAGCGCCACCAGCACCGGCAGCGCGGCGCGGGTCTCGCGCTCCTGCGCGAAGGCCATCACCTCGGCCTCCACGATGGCCTCCGCCCGGACGGCCTCGCTGCGGCGCGCCTCGTGGTTGGCGCTGACGACCTTCTGCATGTCGTCCACGTCGTAGGCGTAGACCTCGTCGAGGTCGGCGCAGGCGGGATCGACGTTGCGCGGCACCGCCAGGTCGATGAGGCAGAGGTTGCGGTGGCGCCGGCGCTTCATGGCGCGGCGGACCAGCTCCTGGGTGAGCACGTAGGTGGGCGCGCCGGTGGAGACGATGACCACGTCGGCCTCGGTGAGGAGGTCCTCCAGCTGCTCCCAGGGGCGGAAGGTCCCGCCCACCTGGTCGGCCAGCGCCTGGCCGCGCTCGGGCGAGCGGTTGGTCACCAGCACCGCGTCGGCCCCCAGGACGCGCAGCGCCTTGGCGGAGAGCGCCCCCATCTTCCCGGCCCCCACCAGCAGGATGGCGCGCCCCTCCAGATCGCCGAAGATCTTCCCCACCAGGTCGACCGCCACCTGCGACATGGAGGTGGCGCCCCGGCCGATGTCGGTCTCGGTGCGGACGCGCTTGGCGGTCACGAAGGCGCGGTTGCAGAGGCGGGACATGAAGCCGCCGGCCGCGCTGACGGCGCTGGCCAGGCCGTAGGCCTCCTTGACCTGCCCCAGGATCTGCTGCTCCCCCACCACCATCGAGTCGAGCGAGGAGGCCACGCGGAAGAGGTGGCGCACCGCCTCCGCGCCCTGCTTCACGTAGAGGTGCTCGGTGGCCTGGGCGGCCCGGCTGGTGAAGAAGTGGCGGGCCGGCCCCTCCCCGGAGGCCTGCACGAAGACCTCGACCCGGTTGCAGGTGGAGACCACGAAGGCCTCGCCCACGCCGTCCATGGCGCGGAGCTCGGCCAGCGCCGCCTTGAGGGCGTCGCCGGAGAGGGCCACCCGCTCGCGCACGTCGATGGGGGCGCTCTTGTGGGAGAGCCCCACCAGGAAGAGGTCCAGCTGCTCGCTCACGGCGTGCCCCCGGGCCCCGCGGGCGGCGCCCCCGTCACGGCCGGCGCGTAGGTGCCGGCGTGCAGCGTGAAGCCGGGCACGACGCGCAGCGTGATCATCGAGGTCATGACCAGGGCGAAGCCGATCATGGTGAGGATGGCGTAGCGCCGGCCGTGCCACCCCGCGTGGCGCAGCTGCACCATGGCGCCGTAGAGCAGCCAGACCGTCACGCTGTAGACCTGCTGCGGATCCAGCCAGCCGGCGCCCTTCCAGACCTTGTGCGCCATGAACTGGCCGGCCACCAGCGCCACCGTGAAGACCACGAAGCCGAGCCGCACCAGCCGCTGCGTCAGGTTGTCGAGGGAGCGGAGCGGCGGCAGCCGCGAGAAGAGGGCGCCGAAGTTCTTGCCCTTCACCTCGCGCTCCTGCAGCAGGTACATGAGCGCCACGCCGAAGGCGATGCCGAAGAGCGCCACGCCCAGGGCCGCGCTGATGACGTGGAGCGTCAGCGCCGGGTTGCGCGCCGTGTCCCGCGCCACGGCCCCCGCGCCGCCGTCGCCGAAGATCTGCGGCACCAGCACCACCAGCACCAGCGGGGTGATGAAGGCCCCCACCGAGGGCAGGTGGTAGAAGCGGAGCACCAGCAGGTAGGCGCCCACCAGCAGCCAGGCCATCAGCACGAAGCCGCCGCGCAGGGTGAACCACTCGAGGCCGCCGAACTCCTTGCAGGCCAGGCCGATGGACGCCAGGTGGACCACGAAGGCGAAGGAGAGGACCCAGGCGCCGAAGCGGGCCGCCAGGACGTGGCGCGGGCGGGCGAAGTAGAGGATGTAGCCGCCGGTGGCGACGACGTAGAGGGCGGCGGCGATGCGGAGGAGGTCGAGGCTCATGGTGCTTTCGTGACGCGGTCCCGCGCCGGGCGCCGGGCGCGCGAGCCGCTTCGTATCACAGGTCTCAGGAGAGGTTGTCGAGGAGGAAGCGGGCCAGGGCCTCCGCCTCCTTGCGGCGCTCCTCCAGCTCCCTGGGCAGGGGCGCCGAGGCATAGGGGCGGACGGGCGCGGCGGACGGCGGCGGCGGCGCCGCCGGGGCGG
>JAJYAW010000360.1 GCA_021779335.1 Myxococcales bacterium
GCCCGCTTCGGCGCCGGGGACGCCCCCTTCGCCCGCGCCGTCGCGCCGGGCACCGAGCACCTGGACGGCGGCTGGCTCGTGGCGGCCCGCGCCGCCGGCGGCGGCCTGGTGGCGAGCTGGCTGCCGGAGGCGCCGCTGCTGGGGCGGCGGCGCGCCTACGGGTCCTCGCTGCTGGCCGTCGGCCTCATCGTCTACCTGGCCTCCGCGCTGCTGGCGTGGATGGCGGCCCGCGCCATCACCACCCCGTTCCGCTCCCTGGGGCGCGCCGCCGACCGCATCGCCTCGGGCGACCTGACGGTGAGCCCGCCCTCCGTCTCGCAGGACGAGATGGGGCAGCTGGCGGCCGACTTCCGGCGCATGACGCAGGGGCTCAAGGCGCTGGTGGTGGACGTGCGCGCGGCTAGCCAGGGCGTCTCCACCGGGGCCCGAGACGCCGGCGCCATCGGCCAGCGCGTCCGGCGCGGCGCCATGGAGCAGCACACCGGCGTGCTGGCGGTGCAGGCCGCCGTGGAGGCCATGGACGGCTCGGTGGCCCTGGTCTCGCGCGGCGTGGGCTCGCTCTCCGACTACGTCCAGATCACCACCGGCACGGTGGGCGAGATGGCGGCGGCGCTCGAGGAGGTCCGCAAGAAGGGCGCCGAGCTGGACCGGGCCATGGTGGCCGCCCTCACCGACGTGGATAACCTCTCCAGCGCGGGGCGCGAGGCCGAGGCCACGCTGGGCGAGCTGGAGAACCTGGCCGGCCACGCCGGCGGCACGCTGGCGGCGGTGCGCGCCTCGGTGTCGGCCCTGGAGCGCGCCGCCGGCGAGAGCGAGGCCAACGCGGCCCTGGTGGCCGAGATGGCGGAGCGGTCGGGCGGCGTCGTCGAGGAGACGGTGCACGGCATCGAGACCCTGCGGGCGGCGGTCTCCGACGCCCACCGGCGCATCACCGCCCTGGGGCGCCGCTCGGACGACATCGACCAGGTGGTGGACTTCATCTCCGAGGTGGCCGGGCGCACCAACCTGCTCTCGCTCAACGCCTCCATCATCGCGGCCGGGGCCGGCGAGCACGGCAAGGCCTTCGCGGTGGTGGCCGACCAGATCCGCGACCTGGCGGCCCAGATCGCCCGCTCCACCAAGTCCATCGGCGACATCATCCACGGCATCCGCGAGGACGTGGAGGCCACCGCCGCCCTCATCGACCGCGGCGACGCGCTGGCGGTGGAGGGCGTGCAGCTGGCGCGCAACTCGCTCGAGGCGCTCGGCCAGATCCAGCGCACCACGGCGCAGGGGCGCGAGACGGCCGGGGCCATCCGCGTGGCGGTCGACGCCCACGCCGGCTCCTCCCACGAGGTCTCGCAGCTGGTCGAGTCGGTGGCCAACGGCTCGCGGGCGGTCACCGCCGCGGTGCAGCTGGTGGGCCGCTCGGTGGCGGGGGTGGGCAGCGTCTCGAGGAGCGTCAACGCGCTGGCCGAGCAGGTGAGCCGGGCCCTCGAGGAGCAGGCCGGGCTGGGGCGGCGCCAGATGGAGAGCCTGTCGCGCCTGGAGCGGATGATCGCCGACATCAGCCGCGCCGTGGAGAACCACAACGCCGCCACCCACCGCGTCCGCGACACCCTGGGCGTCCTGACCCACGCCACCGGCGAGCACGACCACGCCGTCGAGGGGCTCTCCGGGGTGGCCGAGCGGCTCGGCGGACGCGCCACGGCGCTGGCCGAGCGGCTCGATCGCTTCAAGGTCTAGGCGGCGCCGCGCGCGCCTGGGGGTGGCCCACGCTCCCGAAGAGCTGCACGTGGTAGGCGCCGTCGCTCCCCTTCCCCGGGGCCAGGGCCAGGTCGGCCAGGGACTTGAGCGTCTTCCCCTCCGGCCTGGCCGCGAAGGCGTCCGACAGCTTGACCGACAGCTGCCCGAAGATGGGCGCGTACTCGAGCTTGCCGCCGGGCGGAAGGCCGAGGGTCAGCCCGTCGGCCACCAGCGTGGCGTCGCCGCCGCTCGTGCCCAGCTTGACGAAGGTGGCCTTGCCGCCCTCCAGGGCGACGTTGACGCCGAGCTGCCCCAGCGAGAGCTTGGGGAGCGTCAGGCCGCCGGTCATGCCCGGCACCGCCACCTTGCCCCCGGCCAGGCCGGCCCCCGTCACCACGAGCTCGGCCCGCCCGCTGGGCTGGACCTTGGGGTCGGCGGGCAGCGTCAGGCTCGCCGAGCCGCTGGCCACGCCGTCCAGGTCCACGCCGCTGGCCCTGCGCAGCGGGATGACCCGCCCCAGGTCCACCTTGTCCACGGCCACGTCCAGCAGCTGCGGCGCGCCGTTCAAGTCGAAGGTGCCCTTGACCGTGCCGTCGTAGAGGCGGGCCCGCACGGCCAGCCGCAGCCGGCCGCGCAGGAGCGACCAGGGCGCCAGCGAGACGTCCAGGGCGTCGATGGGGACGGTCAGCCCGTCCCGGTCCTTGAGCGTCACCTCCTTGAGCCCCAGGCCGACCAGGCCGGCCGGCCCGGCGTCGGCCGCGTCCAGCAGCCAGCCGCGCTGCCCGGCCTCCAGCACCAGCCGGTCCTTGATGGCCTCGGCCGGCAGCGTCTGGCGGAGCGCCACCAGGAAGGCCACCACGAAGAAGGCGCCGTAAGCCAGGCGCGGCTTCCAGACGGTCCAGTCGACGGTCATGGCGTCCCTCCCCCTCAGCCCTTGATCGAGTAGGTGGCGACCACCACCGTGGCGTCCACCAGCTTGGGGTCGTCGCTGCGCGTGGAGAGCCGCAGCCGCCGCACCTTGACCAGCCCCTGGCCGCGCTCCAGCCCCTGGAGCATGCGCGCCAGCCGCACCAGGTCGATGCGCGGCAGGTTCACCTCCACGCTCTCCTCCGTGACGCCGCCCAGGTCGACCGGGGCGCCCACCGGCCGGAGGTCGGTGACCTCGATGCCCAGCGCGCTGCCGGTCTGCGAGACGTGGCTCATGAGCGGCGTGTGGGCCCCCTTGAGCCGAGCCTCCAGCGCGGCCCGCTCGGCCTGCACCCGCTTGTACCCGGCCGCCATCGTCCCCACCTGGCCGAGGGCGCGGGTCTTCTCCCCGATGCGGAGCTCCCTGGCGCGCACGCCGGCCTGGAGCTGGAGGGAGATCATGAAGACCACGAAGAGCACCGCCGCCACGCCGGCCAGCGTGACCAGGACGCGCTCCCGCGGCGAGAGCCGGGTGGCCCAGGCCTCCAGGTCGGCGCGCAGCTGCCTCAGGCGTTCCATGGCTAGGACCCTCCCTGGGCGGGCTCGTTGCAGGTCAGCGCGCTGTCCACCGAGAACTCGAACTTGCCGTCGGAGGAGCGCTTGCGCACGCCGGCGGCCCGGGCGTCGGCGAAGCAGCGCGAGCCCTTGAGCGCCTCCACGATCTTGTCGACGTTCTCGGCGGTGTCTGTGGCGCCCTGCAGGTGGAGCTTCTTGTCGGTCACGTCGATCCGGTCGTAGCGCAGCGCCACGCCCTCGGGCGTGCGGGTGGAGAGGTCGGCCAGGATCTCCACGGCCGAGCCCTTGGGGATGGCCGCGCCCGGGGTGCCGCGGCCGCGCAGCACCGAGACGGCCTCCTCGTAGTTGGGGAAGCACTTGCCGAGGATGCGGGTCTCCACCTCGCACATGACCTTGTCGATCTGCGCCTCCTGGCGCGACAGCGCGAAGACCTTGACGCCCGAGGAGGCCGCCGCCAGCAGCAGCACCAGGCCGGTGGCCACGCCCAGGCGGGCCACCTTGCCGCGCAGGTGCTCGAAGTCACGGGTGTAGGCGGAGTCGCCGCGCCTGAGGTTGAGCCGGCCGGCCCGCCCGCCCAGGTGGCCTCGCAGCGCGGCGGCCAGCGCCAGCGCCAGGCCCGGGGCGG
>JAJYAW010000361.1 GCA_021779335.1 Myxococcales bacterium
CGGAGACCGTTCCTAGGACCGGCTCTCCTGGGCCACCGGCTTGCGGCTGGCGGCGCCGGTCAGCGCGCCGACCGCCGCCCCGGCCACCGCGCCCATGACGGCGAAGAGCGAGGCGATGCCGACGACGCCGAGCACCATGCCGAAGACGACGAGGGCGCGGACGAGGAGGGTGGGCTGGACCGGGGTGCCGACGATGCCGCCGGCGAGCAGCAGGCCGGCGTAGCCGCCGTAGAGGACCGAGGGGAGCAGGGCGATGGCGAGGAAGAGGACCAGCCCGATGCCGGCGCCGACGAGGGAGGGGAGCTTGCTCTGGGTCTGCATGGTGTTCTCCGGATGAGCGCGTCGGCTCGGTTGGATGCGGTGGGCGGCGTCGCCGTCCGTGCTCCCTGCCTTTTGCACCCGCCTTGCCAGCGCGGCCGGACCAGCGATCAAGGGGTTGCGCGCTTCGGCGTCGGGATCGCCCGACATCGCCGTGGGGCGGGGCGACGCCATGACGCACCGCAGCGACCCGACCCTGGTGGGGACGGTTACCCGGAGCGCGGCGATCTGACACATAGTTGCCGGGGACCGGTCCTCACCCCGATGGCTCGAACTCCTCGCGACCTGCGGCAACGAGCGCACCCCCTCATGACCACCTCGCGCCTCGGGTATTGGCTGGTTCGCACCGCAGCCCTCGCGAGCCTCGTCGGTCTTCCCGCGGCGGCGCTGGCGGGGCGCGGCGATCCTCCCCCGCCCCTCCTCGTGGAGGAGCCATCGCCCCCGCAGGTCACGGCCGCGGCCGGCACCACCGGGCCGGCGGCCGCCCCGCCCGTCCTCTCCCCGGCCGAGGGCGCCACCACCGGCCACGACCGGCCCCGCATCGAGGCGCGCTTCGCGACGCCGCTGGTGCCGGAGCAGGTGGTGCTCATCCTGGACGCCGCCGACGTCACCGGCCTGGCCGAGGTGGCCGGGGTCAGCGTCGCCTTCCAGCCCCCGCGGCCGCTCCGCCCCGGGCCGCACCACGTGCAGCTCGTGGTGGCCGGGGTGACCACCTCGTGGCAGTTCACCTTCCAGCCGGGGGCCTCCAGCGCCGCCGAGGCCCCGGCGGGTCCCCGGGGGCAGTGGACGGTGAGCACCCAGGCCTCGGTCATGCACCAGCGGGGGGACGGCCTCGCCGACGACACCACCGCCCGGCTCCGGCTCGACAGCCGCGCCGATCTGGCCGGGGAGCACTGGTACCTGCGCGAGGCGACCGACCTCGCCATGCGCCAGGGGCTGCAGGGGACCACCGGCTTCCGCCTGGAGAGCCGGAACTACGTCGGGACCGCTGGAGTCAAGGGCGCCGGGCTCGGCGCCGAGGCGCAGGCCGGCTACTTCGTCCCGTGGTTCCTCGACCAGAGCCGCCTCCTCGCCGTGGGGCTCCCGGGCGGCGGCGCCGAGCTGCACCTCACCGCGCCCCACGCCCAGCTCGGGGCCTGGGGCACCTACGACGGCCGTCCGGCCGGGGTGGTGGCCGGCGCCGTGGGCCCCGAGCAGCGCCTGCGCGCCGCCGGGGCCGAGGTGGACACGCTCGGGCGGCGCTATTCACTCCGCGTGGTGGCGCTGCAGTCCCAGGACGACCCCGGGCTCTTCTCGGTGGGCGGAGAGGGGCTGGCGTACGGCCTGCTGGCCCGGGCCGCCATCGCGCCCTTCGCCACCGTCCTGCTGGAGGCGGCGCACGGGGAGTACACGCCGCGCTTCGGCGGCCCGGACGCCAAGCGCTCCGGGCTGGCGCTCCGCCTCGGCCTCCTCGGCGCGACGCCGGCCTGGAGCTGGTCGCTCGACCTGCGGCGCACCGACGACGGCTACGTCAACCCGGCCAACCGCGGGTTCGCCACCGGCGCCCCCTCCGACCGGAGCGGCGGCGACGTCACCGTCTCCAGGCAGCTCGGCGCCGTCACCGTCGGCGTCAGCGCCCGCCACCTGCAGGGCGGGACCAGCGCGGGCGGCGCCACCGCGGGCGCCCGGGAGGACGGCGGCAACCTCTTCGTCACCTCCAGCCTCGGGCCGGCCGTCACGCTGTCGGCCACCGGCCAGGCCACCCGCGCCACGGCCGACGCCGATCCGGCCCGCCTGGTGCCGCAGACCGACAGCCTGGCCACGGGCGGCTCGCTGACGGCCACCGAGCGGTGGCGGCGGCTCCAGTTCTTCGAGTCCCTGTCGCTGCAGCAGGCGCGGGATCGCGTCTCGGACACCTCCAGCACGACGACCTCCGGGGTGCTCGGGGCCAACGGCAACCTGACGGACTGGCTCCTGCTCGGCCTCAACGGCTCGGCCACCTCGGTGGCGCTCCCGGCGCCCGCCGGCCACGCCACGACGGTCGCGGTCGCCGTCCAGCCGACCGTGCTGCTCGCCGCGCTGCGGCTCACCGTCCAGCCGCGGGCGGCCTGGACGAGCGCGGAGGCGGCCGGGGTGAAGCACGAGACCCTGGACGGCCAGGTGCTGGCCACCTGGAGCCCGGCCTGGCTGCGCAGCCTCCTGGCGCTCCAGGCCTCGGCGGACTACGCCCGGACCAGCGGCCCGACCACGACGACGCCCGCCGAGGTCCTGCGGCTCATGGCGGGGCTGGTGATCAACTGGAGCGCCTCCTCGGCCGCCGCGCCCCCCGGGCCCGCCGACCCCCTTGCCGCCGCACCCGTGAGGTCACCGTGAGCCTCTCTCGACGCCCGCTGCTGGTGCTGGCCCTGGCGCTCCTCCCGGCCGTGGGCCGGGCCCAGTCGGTGACGCTCTCGCCGGCCAGCGGGGTCCCCGGCCAGACGGTGGCGACCATCGGGACCGGGCTGCAGGGCGTGCCCGCCGGGCCGTTCAAGATCATCCCGGCCGGGCCGGTCACGGTGCTGCGGTGGGCCATCACCGGGCAGAACTCCATCGCCGGCCTGCCCCGCCTGGACCTGGTGCTGGCCATCGCGCCCACCGCCGCGCCCGGCACCTACCAGCTCTGGAGCGTCAACGTCGACGGGGCGCCGACGGCCCTGGTGGCCCTCTTCGACGTGGTGCAGGGGAACGGCCCCATCACGGAGCGCGTCGTCGGTCCGCGCGTCGACGCGGTCCGCCCCAGCCGGCTCGAGGTCGGCCGGCGCTACCAGCTGGAGCTGAGCGGCAAGAACCTCTCGCCCACCACGCAGCTCGACTTCGGCGACGGCCTCCAGCTGCTGGGCGCCCCGTTCTTCACGTCGGCCACCCGGGGGCGCGTCGAGCTCGAGGTGACGCCGGCCGCGGCGCTCGGGGTCCGCGAGGTGGTGGCCCGGGACGGGGTCGACCTCAACCGCGGCCCGGGCGGCGTGGAGATCGTCCCCGCCCAGGCGGCGGCCGCCGAGCCGCCCCCGCGGCGCCCGGCGCGCAAGAAGCTGGTGCCGCGGCTCGAGCGGATCGAGATCCTGGCGCCGCTCGACCCCGACTCGGCCCGCTGCGTCCCCTCGGCCGGCCGCCGCTGCGAGGCGCCGCACGCCGTGGTGGGCACCCGCTTCAGCTGGCGGGAGCAGGTGAAGGGGCTGGCCCGCTACTACGTGTGGGAGCTGGTCGACTGCGCCGGCACGGTGCTGGCGTCGGCCGAGACCAGCAAGCCGGAGCTCTCGCTCACCGCGCCGCTGCTCGCGTCGTTCCCGCCCGTCGACCCCGGGGGGGCGGACCGGGCCACGGCCTGCGCCATCCGGAAGCTGGCCCCCCCGCTCGCCTTGACCAAGGGGCTCGTGCCCATCACCCTCTCCACGCCCGCGCTGACGCGCGCGCTCTCCGGGCTGGGGCCCTACTCCGCCGGCCACGTGGCCGCCTACGCCCCGCTGGCGCCGGCCGCGGGCGGGGCCGAGCACCTCG
>JAJYAW010000362.1 GCA_021779335.1 Myxococcales bacterium
CCACCACCGCCGACGCCCTGGTCTCCACCGGCCGCGGCGCCGCGGAGGGGGGCGCCGTCTGGATCGGCGCGCCGCCGCGCACGCCGCCGCGCCGGATCGTCACGCTCGCCCCCAGCCTCACCGACGTGCTGGTCGCGCTCGGCGCCACCAGCCGGCTGGTGGGCGTCACCCGCGTGGACCACGCGCCGGAGGTGGCCGGGCTGCCACGGGTGGGCGGCTTCCTCGATCCCAACCCCGAGGTGATCCTCGGCCTCCAGCCGGACCTGGTGCTCTGGGTCACCGACGGCGGCGCCCTGGCCTCGGTGCGGCGCGTCGCCGAGCTCTCCGGCGGCGCCATCCCCATCCTGGCCATCCCCATCGTCACGGTGGCGGACGTCTCGGCCGCGGCGCGCCTGGTGGGCCAGGCCATCGGCGATCCGACCGGCGGCGCGGCGCTGGCGGCCCGGCTCGACGCGTCGGTGGCGCGCCTCCGGGCCCGCGCGGCCGGCCTGCCGCGCAAGCGGGTGCTCTTCGTGGTGGGGCGCGATCCGCTGGTGGTGGCGGGGCCCGGCAGCTTCCCGGACGAGCTGCTGCGGCTGGCCGGGTGCGACAACGCGGTGGGCGGCCGCCGCCCCTGGCCGGTCTACCCGCTGGAGCTGGCGGTGGGCGGCAACCCGGACCTCGTCATCGACGCGGCCATCGACGAGCCGGCCGAGGGCATCCAGCGGCTCGCCGCGGTCCCGGCGGTGCGCCAGGGCCGCGTGGTGCGCCTCTCCAACGACGACCTGCTCCGGCCAGGCCCGAAGATGATCGCCGCGCTCGACGAGCTCTTCCGGGCGCTCCACCCGGAGGCCCGCCGTTGAGCCGCCCCGGGAGCGCCCTCGCCGAGGCGGGACCGTGACCTCCTCCCGTCGCACCCGGCTCGTGCTCGCCCTCGCGGCGGGGCTGATCGCCATCGCCGCCGCGGTGGGCCTCTCGTGCCTGCTCGGGCCACAGCACGTCTCGCTCGACGCCGCCCTCGCCGGGATCGAGCCCGATCGCGCCATCCTGGTCGGGTTGCGCCTCCCGCGGGCCGTCCTGGCCGCGCTGGTCGGCTTCGCGCTGGCGGCGGCCGGCACGGCGCTCCAGGCGCTCCTGCGCAACCCGCTCGCCGAGCCCTTCGTGCTGGGCGTCTCGGGCGGCGCGGCGCTGGGCGGCACGCTCGTCCTGCTGGCCTCGGCCGGCCTGGCCTCCCTCTCGGGGCCGGCCGGCGCCCTCCTGGGCGCGGCCCCGCCGGTGGTGGTGGGCGCCATCCTGGGGGCCGTCCTCTCCACGCTGCTGGTCTTCGGCCTGGGGCGCATCGGCGGCCGGCTCGTGCCAGAGGCGGCGCTCCTGGTCGGCATCGTCTTCAACGCCTTCGTGGCCGGCGTCATCACGCTCCTCAAGATGCTGGTGCCGCCCGAGCAGGCGGCCCGGCTCCTCTACTGGCTCATGGGGGCCATCGGCTACGAGCCCCCCGGCACGCTCGCCGTGGGCGCGGTCGTCATCCTCGCCGCTGTGGGCGCCCTGGCGGTCCTCTCGGCCCGGCTCAACCTGCTCGCGCTGGGGGACGAGGAGGCCGCCTCGCTGGGCGTGGACGTGCGCCGGGTCCGCGCCCTGGTCTTCTTCGCCGCCTCGGCCGCCACCGGCGCCGCGGTGGCGCTGGCGGGCATGGTCGGCTTCGTCGGGCTGCTGGTGCCCCACCTCGTGCGCCGGGTGGTCGGCCCCGATCACCGGCTGCTCCTGCCCGCCGCCGCCCTCTTCGGCGCCGCCTTCCTGGTGCTGGCCGACGCGCTGGCGCGGCTCGCCTTCCTGCCGCTCGGCACCGAGCCGCCGGTGGGCGCGGTGACCGCCTTCGTGGGCGGGCCGTTCTTCCTCTGGCTCCTGCGCCGGTCCACCCGCCGTGAGGCGGAGGCGCTGCCGTGAGCGCGGCGCGGCCTCCCGGCCCGCCCTGGCCCGATCCCATCGTGGCCGTCGAGGGGGCCCGCTTCGCCTACGGGGGGCGGCCGGCGCTGGACGGCGTGACCTTCGCCGCCCGGGAGGGGGAGTTCGTCGGCCTGCTCGGGCCCAACGGCGCCGGCAAGTCGACGCTCATCCGGCTGGTGGCCGGCCTGCTCGCCCCGTCGGCCGGCACGGTCCGGCTGGCCGGGCTGGACCCTGCCGCCGCGCCGCGCCGGCAGGTGGCGCAGGTCTGCGCGCTCGTCCCGCAGGAGCCGCGGCTGGACTGGCCATTCACGGTGCGTGAGGCGGTCATGATGGGCCGGGCGGCGCACCAGGGGCTGCTGGCCATCCCGGGGCGCTACGACACCGGCGCGGTGGACGGCGCGCTCAGCGCCTGTGACCTCGTCGGGCTGGCCGGCCGGCGGGTCGACGCCCTCTCCGGCGGCGAGCGGCGGCGCGTCTTCTTCGCGCGGGCGCTGGCGCAGGAGCCGCGCGTCCTCCTGCTCGACGAGCCGACGGCCTTCCTGGACCTCTCTCACCAGGTGGCGACCATGGAGATGGCGCGGGTGGCGGCCCGCGGCGGGCTCTGCGTGGTGGCGGTGCTGCACGACCTCAACCAGGCCGCCGCCGCCTGCGACCGGCTGGTGGTCATCGGGGGCGGCCGGGTGGTGGCCGAGGGGCCGCCGGCCGAGGTGCTCACCGCCGCGCGGGTGGCCGAGGTCTGGGGGGTGCCGGTGTGGCGCGGCGAGCACGGGGTCACGGGTGCGACGATCGTGCTGCCGACAGGGGCGGCGCGGCGCGAGGAGCCGCCTGGGGTGCCGCGCGAGCCGGGTGGTAGAGTGCAGGGGTGACGATCGTGGTGCAGGTGTTGACGACCCCGGGCTGCGCGAACGGAGCCCGGACGCTCGAGTCCCTGCGCGAGCTCTTGCCCTCGGCGGCGTCGGGCGCGGTGCTGGAGTCGGTGCTGGTGGCCTCGGCGGAGGACGCGGTGCGGCTGGGCTTCCCCGGGTCCCCGACGGTGCGGATCGACGGGCTGGATGTCGACCCGGACCCACCCGCCGGCGTCGGCCTCGGTTGACGGCTCTACGGTCTCGCGGGCGTGCCCCCGCGAAGGATGCTCGAGTCGGCCCTGGCGGCCGCGCTGGCCGCTCGTGTGCACCAGTCCGAGAGTAGTGCACGCTGAATGACCGGTCGATGCCGCCAATGAGCAGAGTGTGAGCGCAGTGGGGCCGGCGAACCGTGATGAGCGAGCCCTTCCCAGTCTGGCGCGCTCCTTTGCGCGCCGAACACGGTGCGCGCCCGGGCCGCGGACACGCCGCCGCCCGGCGCGCCTGGGTGGGCTCGCGGCGAGCGGCGGTGAAGTGGGTCCTCGGAGGCCTCGCCTACCCGGCGGCGGCGCACGCGACGCCGTGCGCGACCCGCATCAGGTAGGTCCCCGCCGGGAAGACCGCTCGCCTCCGCTTCTCGCGCCACGCCTCCAGCGCCTCGGCGTAGTCGGTCAGGAAGGCCTTGAGCCTCCCGAGCAGTTCGACCCGCTTCCACTTGTCCAGCGCCGCCACCCGCGGGCTCAGCGTTCGCCTGGGCTCGCTGGACCTGGGCCGGTCGTGCGGCCGCTGCGCCAGGACTCTCTTCGCTCCCAGGAACTCCCGGCCCCGCTCCTCGGCCTCCTTGGCGGCCAGGACCAGCTCGAGCGCCTCCCTGTAGCCCCTCGCCGAGGAGAACCCCGGCGGCACCGCCAGCTTGAGCTCGATGCGCTCCGGCAGGCAGCCGTCCTCCGCGAAGAAGTGCCCGGGCCGCCGCACCTCGATCGTGCTGCCCGTCCGCTCCGGTGACGACCACAGCCCGGGCCACTCTCGCCCCCTCCGGACCAGGCCCGCCGCCACCGGGTTGGC
>JAJYAW010000363.1 GCA_021779335.1 Myxococcales bacterium
CGGCGCCGCGCCCGCCCCGGGCGGCGCGCCGCGCAAGCCGACGCTGGTCGGGTCCTGGGGCCCGAAGAAGCGGCGCTAGGGCGCCTTGACCGACCCCGGCACGCTGACCGCCTGGCGCGAGCTCGTCCGGACCCGGACCGCGCCGGCGCCGGTGCCGCTCGTCCCCGAGATCACCACCTGGCAGGCCACCGACCTGACGCCGCTGTGGCACGCCACCTCGGCGGAGCTGGCCCGCTACGACGCCTCGCCGTTCTGGGCCTTCCCCTGGGCCGGCGGGCAGGCGCTGGCGCGCCACCTGCTGGACCACCCCGAGCTGGTGCGCGGCCGGCGCGTCCTCGACTTCGCCACCGGCAGCGGCCTGGTCGGCATCGCCGCCGCCAAGGCGGGCGCGGCCGAGGTGGTGGGCGCCGACGTGGCCCCCTTCTGCGAGGCCGTCGTGCCCATGAACGCCGGGCTCAACGGGGTCTCGCTGGAGCTCCGGCTGGAGGACCTGCTGGGGCGACCCCTCGCCGGGTTCGACCTCGTGGTGGCGGGCGACGTCTTCTACGAGCAGCCGTTCGCCGCGCGGGCGCTGGCCTGGTTCCGCGCCCTGGCGCGCCAGGGCGTGCGGGTGCTGGCCGGCGATCCCGGCCGGCTCTACACGCCGCGGGAGGGCATGGCGGACCTGGCCAGCTACGAGGTGCCGGTCTCGCTCGAGATCGAGGAGCGGCCCATCATGCGCACCTGGGTGCTCGAGGTGCAGCCGGCCTGAGGGCGGCGCCGCGCGCGCCTCAGCCCACCAGGATCGAGCGCATCGAGAGCGAGCCCATGTCGAAGCCGGTGATGGGCGAGCTGATGGGGTCCGACGGCCCGGCCGCGCCGGCCACGTAGAGCAGCGGCAGCCAGTGGTCGGGCGTGGGGTGGGCCAGCCGCCCCGCCTCGCCCTCCAGCGCGCCGAGCAGCCAGGCCTCGTCGCGCTCCGACGCGGCGCGCGCCGCCGCCTCGTCGAAGGCGACCGCCCAGGGCGGCGCCGCCGCGTCGCCGCGGTGCCAGGCGCCGAAGGCGTGGCGCAGGTTGTGAGTCAGGTTGCCGCTCCCCAGGATGAGGATCCCCTCGTCGCGCAGCGGGGCCAGGGCGCGGCCGAGCGCCAGGTGCTCCGCCGGGGCCAGCCCGGCGTCGAGGGAGAGCTGCACCACCGGCACGTCGGCCGCCGGCAGCAGGTGGCGCAGCACCGACCAGGTGCCGTGGTCGAGCCCCCAGTCCCCCGTCACCGAGGCGCGGCCGGCCCCGAGCAGCGAGACCACGCGCCTGGCCAGGGCCGGGTCGCCGGGCGCCGGGTACTGGACGCTGTAGAGCTCCGGCGGGAAGCCGCCGAAGTCGTGGATGGTCTCGGGCCGGAGCGCGCCGGTGGCGAGCGTCCCCTCCACGTACCAGTGGGCCGAGATGGCCAGCACCGCGCGCGGCCTGGGGAGCCGGCCGGCCAGGGCGCGCTGCGCCTGGCTCCAGCGGTTCTCCTCGATGGCGTTCATGGGGTTGCCGTGGCCGACGAAGAGGCCGGGCATGCGGGCGGGCGTGGCGGTCATGGGGCGCGGCTCCTGCGTGAAGGGGCGGGCCGGCCAGCCCCGGCCGGTCCGCCCCTGGTGGCGTGGCCGCCGGCGGACGCCGGCTACTTGGCGGCGTCCTTGATCAGCTCGGCGTCGATCTGGACCTTGACGAGATCGCTCACCATGGCGTCCGGGCCGTAGCTCACGCCGAAGTCCTTGCGGTTGAGCTCGGTGGTGGCGGAGAGGCCGCGGCGCACGTTGCCGTACGGGTCCTTCACCTCGGCGGACGGGCCGGCCACGGCGAGCACCACCTGCTTGGTGACGCCCTTCATGGTGAGGTTGCCGGTCACCTTGAGGGCGCCCGCGCCGGCCTTCTCCACCTTGGTCGACTTGAAGGTGATGGTCGGGTACTTGGCGACGTCGAAGAAGTCGGGGCTCTTGAGGTGGCCGTCGCGCTTCTCGTCGCGGGTGTTCACCGAGGCCACGTCGATGGTGGCCTCCACCCTGGACCTGGACGGGTCGGCCTCGTCGTAGACCACGACGCCCTCGGTCTTGCCGAACTGGCCGCGCACGTTGGAGATGAGCAGGTGCTTCACGGTGAAGCCGGTCTCGGTGTGGGCCGGGTCGATCTTGAAGGTCTCGGCGGCGAGGGCCGGGACGGCGAGGAGTGCGGCGAGGACGGCGGCGAGCTTCTTCATGGTGGTGGCTCCCTTTGGGTCGTGGCGTGTGCGGCGTGGCCGGCGCGGCGTCTGCCGCTCGTGGCGTCTATTTGCGGACGTTCCCGCGCGGGCGCAATCTCCTGTTGGGCACTTCTCCGTTCCACTGGAGGAACGATGGATCTCGACCTGCTCTCCACCTTCGAGGCGGTGGCTCGCACCGCCAGCTTCTCCGGCGCGGCCCGCGAGCTGGGCCTCCCCAAGTCCTCGGTGAGCCGCGCGGTGGCGAGGCTCGAGGCCGAGCTCGGCGTGCCCCTCCTCTACCGGACCACGCGCCAGGTCTCGCTGAGCGCCGCCGGCACCTCGCTGTACGATCGGATCACGCCGCTGCTCGCCTCGCTCCGGAGCGCGCTCAGCGAGATGCCTGAGCGCGAGGAGCTCCCCTCCGGCCTGCTGCGCGTCACCGCGCCGGTGGACCTCGGCGCCCTCTTCCTCGTCGAGGTGGTGACCCGCTACACGGCGCGCTACCCCGCCGTCTCGGTCGACCTCCACCTGACCGGCCGCGTGGTGGACCTGGTGGCCGAGGGGTTCGACGTGGCGCTGCGCGTCTCCCCCTCGCTGCGCGACTCGTCGCTGGTGGCGCGGAGGGCCGCGCCCATCCAGGTGCGGGTCTACGCCTCGCCCGTCTACCTGGCCCGCCGGGGCACGCCGAAGGGCGAGGCGGAGCTGGCCGGCCACGACTGGGTGGTCTTCCACAGCGGGCAGCACCGCCTCAAGGTGGCGGCCCCCTTCGGCATGCCCGGCTCCGGCGTCGGCTCGAGCGGCCGCATCGGCTGCGACGACCTGCTCTTCGTGCGCGACGCCCTGCGGGCCGGCGCCGGGCTCGGGCTCCTGCCCACCTTCGTGGCCGAGCCGGACGTGCAGGCCGGGACGCTGGTGCCGGTGCTGCCGCGGCTGGAGCGCCAGGCGGGCTGGCTCCACGTCGTGACCCCGTCGTCCAGGAAGCCGCCGCACAAGGTGACCGCCTTCCGCGACCTCGTGCTGGAGCTGCTGCGCGCGCGCGGGCTCACCCCGCCGCCGGGCTGAGGCGGCGCGCTCGCCGGGCCGGGCCGGCGACCCACACCCGCCCACCCCGGCGCCGTGACGCCCGCCGCAGGACCTGTCACGCTGGGGCCTCACCCCGCGGCGAGGCCCCTGGTCCGATGTGGTTCCTGCTCTTCAGCACGGGCGCCGTCCTGCTCGGCCTCGCCGGGCTGCCGGCCGCGGCCCGCCTGCCCGTCGCGCCTGCTCCCGAGGCGCTGGTGGCCTGCTACTTCCTGCTCGCCGCCCTGCTCCGGCTGCTGGTCCGCGACGCCAGGCTGGCCGCCTTCGAGCGGAAGGCGCGCCGGGAGGCGCGGCGCAAGGAGGACTCGCGGGGCTCCGCCCTGGGAGAGCTCGGGCTCGGCGTCGGGCGCGGCGCCATCCAGGTGGTGGGCGGCGACCTCCTGGGCGCCGGCCTCTCGCTCGCCGCGGCGCTGCTGCGCGGCGCCGCCACCTCGCTCTCCCCTGGGCCGGCGCCGCAGCGGGAGCGGCGCCGGGCCGGGCGGCGCGAGCAGGCCAGGGCGGTGGCGTCCATCGTCGGCGTGGGGCTGGTCTGC
>JAJYAW010000364.1 GCA_021779335.1 Myxococcales bacterium
CGGCCAGCCCCCACAGCAGGACCAGCAGGCCGAGCGGAGCCCAGGGCCAGGCGGCGCGCGGCAGGACCCCGGCCAGCCAGGCCCTGGCCGCCTCGCCCAGGCCGGCGGCCGCCGTGTCCCCGTCGGCCAGGGCGCGCACCTTGGCCATCGGCACCGGCACGTCCACCAGGTAGCGGTTGGCGGAGAAGTCGTCGTCGGCGCCGTGGCGGCGCAGGAACGGCCCGTCCTCCTGCTCGGCCCGGTCGCGCGCCGCGCTCGACTTCTCGATGTCCGAGCCGCGCAGGTAGACCTTGGAGAGGTCGTAGTGGGCCGCCGCCTGGACGGTGAGGTTCCCCCCGGCCCGGTCGCTGGCCTGCAGGTAGGCCGCCTTGGCGGCCTCCAGGTCGCCCTGCAGGAACCTCACGTTGCCCACGTTGACCAGGACCTCGGCGGCCCGCTCGTCGGCGCGGGAGGCCAGCCCGTACCAGCGCAGCGCCTGCGCCAGGTCACCGCGCCGCTTGTAGTAACGCCCCAGGGCCGCCGCCACGGCCGGCGGGGGCGCCTCGCCGACGCGGGCCACCAGGTCGGCCACGTCGGCGTCGTCCGGCGCGCCGTGCTCCAGCTCGTAGACCTCCTCCGCCGGCGTGCCCGTCCAGGCGGTGGCGTGGGCCACGGCCCCGACCGCCCACGGCAGGGCCGCCACCACCAGCAGCGCGCCGGTGGCCACCAGCCGCTCGGAGAGCGAGAGGTAGAGCCAGGAGGCGAGCAGCGCCGTGGCCAGCACCAGGAACGGGCCGAGGCCGAAGGCGAGCGGCGCCAGGAGCAGCACCAGCCCCAGGAAGCCGGCCTGGACCGCCGCCGAGCCGCGCAGCAGCGGCAGGTGATGGAAGTCGTGGAGGAAGAGCCGCAGGCTGCGCAGCAGCAGCAGCAGGACGGCGGCGGCCGCCGCGGTGAAGAGGGCCGCCAGCGCCGCGCCGGCCAGATCGCCGACGAAGGCGCGCCGCGTGTGCGGCTCGCGGGCGGCGGCCGCCAGGGCGTCGCCCAGGGCGGAGAGCGCCGCCAGCGGGTCGCCGGCGTTCCGGGCGAGGCGGGCCCGGGCCAGCGCCAGGTGCGCGTCGGAGAGGTCGGGGGCCAGCTTGACGGCCAGCTCGGCGTGCCCGAGCGCCTCGCCGGGCAGGTGGGCGGCCAGGGCGCGGGCCGACTCGCGGACCTCGCCGAGGGCCAGCCAGGTCAGGTTCTCGATGGCCAGGCGCCGCTTCACGTCGAGGATGGCTGCGGCCGCCGCGGCGGCCCGGGCCGGGTCCTGCTCGCGCACCGCGGCGCGCCGGTCGGCCCAGTGGGACAGGAGGTCCGCGAAGGTCACCGTGACCGGCTCGATGGCCCGGGCGGTCGGCTTCTCCTGGGGTGGCGGGGGCGGTGGGGGGGGCGGCGCGGGCAGCGTGTCCGGCACGCCGGCCGCCGAGGGATCCGGGGCGGGGCCCGGCTCGGGAGAGGGATCGCGGGCGGTGGCCGAGAGCGGCCGCTCCGGGGACGCCTGGCCTGGCTGCGGCGGGCGCGCGGGCTCCGGCGGCCGGTCGGGCGCTGCCGGCTCGGCCTCGTCGACGGGCGTGGGGGCCTCCACCTGGGCCAGCGCCGGCCACGGGGCCAGCGCCAGGGCGAGGAGGAGGGTGGGGAGCGTCGTCCGGGTCGGCACGCGAGAAGCGGATGCTACCACGCCCTCCGCTGGGCTAAGTAGGAGGCCATGTCGCGCGCCACCGAGGCCATCGAGCGGCTCCTCTCCATCATGCACCGCCTCCGCGCCCCCGGGGGCTGCCCCTGGGACCAGGAGCAGACCATGGCGTCGCTGCGCCCCTACCTCCTCGAGGAGACCTACGAGGTGCTGGAGGCCATCGACGCCGGCGACCTGGCGGGCCACCGCGAGGAGTTGGGCGACCTGCTCCTGCAGATCGTCTTCCAGGCCGAGCTGCGCCAGGAGGCCGGGGCCTTCGAGTTCGCCGACGTGGCCGACGCCATCTCCGACAAGCTGGTGTCGCGCCACCCGCACGTCTTCGGCGGCGCGACCGTCAAGGACGCCGAGGCGGTGCTGGTCCAGTGGTCGGCGCTGAAGCGCGAGGAGAAGCGCAAGCGGGGGGGCGGGAAGAGCGTGCTGGAGGGGGTGCCGCGGGAGCTGCCGGCGCTGGCCCGCGCCGACCGGCTCACCGAGAAGGCCAGCCGCATCGGCTTCGACTGGCCCGACGCGAGCGGCGCGCGGGCCAAGGTCGCGGAGGAGCTCGGCGAGCTCGACGAGGCCATCGCCGCCGGGGACCGCGCCGGGATGGAGCACGAGCTGGGGGACGCCCTCTTCGCGCTGGCCAACCTGGCTCGCAAGCTGGGCGTCGCGCCGGAGGAGGCGCTGCGGGCCACGGTGGGGCGCTTCACCGCGCGGTTCACCCACGTGGAGGAGGTGCTGGAGCGGCGCGGCGTGCCCCACGGCGGGGCCACGCTCGCCGAGATGGACGTACTCTGGGACGAGGCAAAGGTCCTGGAGCGTCAAGCGAAATCGGACGCTTCCGCCCCGTTCGAGTCGTCCCCCCGTCCTTCGGGGAAAGTCGGTGGATAACTCCCGGGTGCTCGCGCCGCGCGTCGGCACGGCCGTGGCATCCCCGGCGCCTGGGATCGCCGCCGGATGCACGTTTCATCAGTGATGACGGATACTTTCGCGCTGTTCTCCACATACCTCCCCTCCCCGAGTCCATGTAGTCCCGGCGGGGCAGGGTCCAAGATCCTGGCCGGTGGATAACTCCGCGCGACACACGCCGTTCACACGGGCCTGGGGCGCGGGAGCGCGCGGCAATGGGTCCTCACTCGCTTGCATCTCAAGGCCTCGCGAGTCGGCCGCCTGGCATCCCGTTGTGGCGCAAGGGCTCGACCGGCAAGGGCGGCGCGCGCCAGCGCCGCTCTAGGGCCCGCGAGTCGCGCCCCATCCGTGTCTCAGCCGGCGCTCCCAGCAGCGCCCGGGCGCTTCCGGCCCCTGGCGCGGCGCAACCCCTTGACTCTCCTCGGTACGGGCGGTACATAGCGCGCCCTCAACTCGCAGGGAGAGTCCGTCTTGGCGAACACCGCATCGGCTACGAAGCGCAACCGGCAGACGCAGAAGCGTCGCGCCCGCAACGTCCAGGTCCGCACCGGCGTGAAGTCGGTGGTGAAGAAGGTCCGCGAGGCGCTCGAGAAGGGCGACGGCGCGGCCGCAAAGTCCGCCCTCCAGGCGGCCGAGCGCTCCATCGGCAAGGCCTCGTCGAAGGGCGTCGTCCACAGGAACGCCGCCTCGCGGAAGATCGGCCGGCTCGCCGCCGCCGTCGCCAAGCTCGCCGCCGCCAAGGCGTAGCGAGCTTCCGGCCGCAGCGCCCGCCCTCCCTCGGGGGCGGCGGGCGTGCCTCGCCTACTCCTCGAAGCCGTCCACCAGCGCGCGGGCCACCTCGCCCGCGAGGCGGTGGAGCGCCTGCGCGCGCCGCGCCTCGCCCTCCAGGGCGTCGGCGCCGGCGAGGTAGTCCGCCTCCCGCCGCACCGTCCGCTCGGCCAGCACCTGGCCGTCGCGGCTGAGCGTGGCCCGGACCTCCAGCACGACCCGGGCGGTGACCCCGCCGGACAGCGTGGCCGCCGACCCGCCGGTGCGCGCCACGCCCTCGATGAGGGCCCCCTCCCCTTCGGCGCCGCGGCGCGCCAGTTCTTCCCGCAGCGCCGCCGCCACCTCCGCGCCCACCGCCGGGTCGGAGGAGCCGTTCTCGAAGGGTCGCACGGTGGCGTGGCCGGTCCCCCCGCGGAGCCGCAGGCCCGCCGAGGTGGCGTAGCCG
>JAJYAW010000365.1 GCA_021779335.1 Myxococcales bacterium
CCGGCGACCTGACCCGTGGAGGCCGTCCAGCCCATCCTCGGCGGGGCCCCGCCGTCGCTGGCCGGGCTGCGCCGCGGCGAGCTCCACCTCTGGTGCGCGGCGCCCGACCCGGCGGCGGCCGGCGCCCTGGCGCGCCTCCTGCCGGAGCCGGAGCTGGCGCGCTACCGCGCCCTGGCGCACGAGCCGCGGCGCAGCGAGTACCTGCGGACGCGGGCGCTGGTCCGCCAGGCCCTCTCGGCCTACGCCGAGACGCCGCCGCCGGCCTGGCGCTTCCGCGAGGGGCCGCACGGCCGCCCCGAGCTCGACCCGCCCTCGCCGCTCCGCTTCAACCTCTCCAACTGCGACGGCCTGGTGACCTGCCTGGTGGCCCTGGAGCGCGAGGTGGGCGTGGACGTCGAGCCGGCCGCCCACGGCGCCGACGCCCTGGCCCTGGCGCCGGCCATCCTCTCCCCCGCCGAGCAGGAGGTGCTGGCGGGCCTGGCCTCGCCCCGCCAGCGCGAGGCGCACGCCCTCACCCTCTGGACGCTCAAGGAGTCCTACCTGAAGGCGCGCGGGCTGGGGCTCTCCCTGCCGGTCGGCGCGCTCACCTTCACGCTGGCGGCCGGGGCCATCTCGCTCACCGCGGCGCCGCAGGCGGATCCCGCCGCGGCGCGCTGGAGCTTCGCCTCCTTCGAGCTCGGGCCGCACCGGATCGCGGTGACCGCCGGGCCGGGGCCGGATCTGCGCGGGCCGGCGCGGCTGGTCCTGTACCCCGACCCAGGGGTTGACAGCACGTCCGGTTCGAAGTGGTCTGGGGTATGAGCCTTCCCTACCAGTCGCCGTGGGTGACCGACGAGGTGGCGCTCTTCCGCGCCTCGGTGCGCCGCTTCCTCCAGGAGGAGCTGGCGCCGCAGCAGCCCCGCTGGCGCGCGCAGCACCACGCCGACCTGGACGCCTGGACCCGGGCCGGCGCCGTCGGGCTGCTCCTGCCGGACGTGCCCGCCGAGTACGGCGGCGCCGGCGGCACCTTCGCCCACGAGGCGGTGGTCATCGACGAGCTGGCCCGCGCCGGCGTCCACTTCGCCTCCAGCATCCAGTCCATCGTGGCCCACTACGTCCTCTCCTACGGGAGCGAGGCCCAGAAGCGGGCCTGGCTGCCCCGCCTGGCGCGCGGCGAGCTGGTGGCCGCGGTGGCCATGACCGAGCCCGGCGCCGGCTCCGACCTGCAGGGGCTCAAGACCACCGCCCGCCGCGAGGGGGACCAGTACGTCGTCGACGGCTCCAAGACCTTCATCACCAACGCCTTCCACGCCAGCCTGCTCTGCCTGGCGGTGAAGACCGACCCGAAGGCGGCCGGCCCCAAGGGCATCTCGCTGCTGGTCTTCGAGCCCCGGGGGCTGCCCGGCTACCGGGTCGGGCAGCCGCTCGAGAAGGTGGGGCGGCACGCCCAGGACACCTGCGAGCTCTTCTTCGACGACCTGCGCGTCCCGGCCGCGAGCCTGCTCGGGCCCGCCGAGGGCAAGGGCTTCTTCCAGATGATGGACCAGCTCCCCTACGAGCGGCTCTCGGTGGCGGTGGCCGCCGCCGCCACGGCGGAGCGGGCCCTGGAGGTCACCACCCAGTACGTCAAGGACCGCAAGGCCTTCGGCAAGCCGCTGCTGGAGTTCCAGAACACCCGCATGAAGCTGGCCGAGTGCCGCACCGACGCGCAGGTGGGCCGGGTCTTCCTCGACGGCTGCATCCAGCGCCACCTGGCCGGCCAGCTCGACCCCGTCACCGCCGCCATGGCCAAGTACTGGCTCACCGAGCGCGAGTTCGAGATCGTGGACGAGTGCGTCCAGCTCCACGGCGGCTACGGCTACATGGCCGAGTACCCCATCGCCCGCATGTGGACCGACTGCCGGGTGGAGCGCATCTACGCCGGCACCAACGAGATCATGAAGGAGCTCATCGCGTGGTCACTCTGAACGAGGGGCCGGCCCGGGGCGCGGCCTCGCAGGGCTGGATCGACACCGGCGCCGGCTACCCGGCCGCCTGCGCCCACGAGCTGTTCGAGCAGCAGGCGGCGCGCACCCCGGACGCGGTGGCGGTGGTCTTCCAGGACCGGCGGCTCACCTACCGGCAGCTCGACGAGCGGGCCAACCAGGTGGCCCACCACCTGCGCGGGCGCGGCGTGGGCGCGGAGGCGCTGGTGGGGGTCTCGCTGCGGCGCTCCCCGGAGCTGGTGGTGGCGCTGCTGGGCGTCTGGAAGGCCGGCGCCGCCTACGTGCCGCTCGACCCCACCTACCCGCCCGACCGGCTGGCCTTCATGGTGGAGGACGCCGGCCTCCAGGCGCTGCTCACCGACGCCGCCTGCGTCGGCCTGTTCCCCGCCGCCGCCGACCGCGCCGTCTGCCTCGACACCGGCTGGGCGGCCGTGGCGCGGGAGCCGACCACGCCCCCCGCCGCGGGCGCCAGGCCCGAGCACCTGGCCTACGTCATGTACACCTCGGGCTCCACCGGCCGGCCCAAGGGGGCGATGATCCTCCACCGCGGCCTCGTCAACTACCTGTGGTGGGCCATGCGGGCCTACGGGGTGGCGGCCGGCGGCTCGGTGCCGGTCCACAGCTCCATCTCCTTCGACCTGACGGTGACCAGCCTCTACCCGACGCTGCTGGCGGGCGGGCACGCCGAGCTCCTGCCGGAGGACGTGGGCGCCCAGCAGCTCGTGGCGGCGCTGCGGCGCGCCCCGGGGCGCAGCCTGGTCAAGATCACCCCGGCCCACCTCGACCTGCTCAGGCAGCTCCTCGGCCCGGAGGAGGCGGCCGGGCTGACCCACGTCTTCGTCATCGGCGGCGAGAACCTGGTGGCCGAGAGCCTCCAGCTCTGGCGCGACTTCGCCCCGGAGACGCGGCTCATCAACGAGTACGGCCCCACCGAGACGGTGGTGGGCTGCTGCGTCTACCAGGTGCAGCCGGGCGACCCGCGCAGCGGCTCGGTCCCCATCGGCCTCCCCATCGCCAACACCCAGCTCCACATCCTGGACGAGCGGCTGGAGCCGGTGGCCCCGGGCGAGATGGGCGAGCTCTTCATCGGCGGCGACGGCGTGGCGCGCGGCTACCACGCCCGGCCCGAGCTGACGGCCGAGCGCTTCCTGCCGGACCGCTTCTCCGGGCGGGAGGGGGCGCGGCTCTACCGGACCGGCGACCTGGCGCGCCGGCGCCCCGACGGGATCCTGGAGTACCTGGGGCGCGTCGACCACCAGGTGAAGATCCGCGGCTACCGCATCGAGCTGGGGGAGATCGAGGCCACCCTGGCCGGCCACCCCGGGGTGCAGGCCTGCGCCGTGCTGGCGCGGGAGGACGTGCCGGGCCAGCGGCAGCTCGTCGGCTACCTGGTGGCGCGGGGCGGGGAGGCGCGGGCCCTCGGCGACGTGGCCGCCTTCCTGGCGCAGCGGCTGCCCGAGTACATGGTGCCGGCGCAGCTCGTCCTGCTCACGGCCCTGCCGCTCACCCAGAACGGCAAGCTGGACCGGCAGGCGCTGCCGGCGCCCAGCGCCGCCAACGCGCTGGTGACCCGGGAGACGGTGGCGCCCCGCAGCGAGACCGAGCGGCGGCTGGTCGCCATCTGGCGCGAGCTGCTGGGCGTGGAGCAGGTCGGCGTGGAGGACGACTTCTTCGAGCTGGGCGGCCACTCGCTGCTGGTCATCAAGGCCGTCTCGCGCATCCGCGACGAGCTCGGGGTCGAGCTGCCGGCGCAGGCGCTCTTCGAGACCTCCACCGTGGCCGGCCTGGCCGCCCTGGTGGCGGAGGCCGGCGGCGGCCCCGCCGGCGAGGCGGCGCCCGGCGCC
>JAJYAW010000366.1 GCA_021779335.1 Myxococcales bacterium
CACCGGCCCGTCGAGCGGCAGGCGGACCGAGACGCGCTCGCCGGCCCAGCGGTCGGAGGTGACCGCGCTGACCCGCAGGCGCGGGTGGCGAGAGAGGATGCGGGTGAGCTCCAGCCCGGAGTAGCCGGAGGCGCCGACGACGGCCGCGGAGACGGTATGCATGATGGTGCATAATCATGCATCCGGGCGCCGGGCGCAAGCGGAGAGCGCGCCGCGCAGGGTGGCGCCGCGACTGGAGGAGGAGGGGGCCGGAAAGGGACGACGCCGGCGGGGGCGTGCGGCCCGCGCCGGCGTCGAGTGCCCATGGGGAGTCTTTCAACTCCCACGCTCGACCGTGGTTACACCCCCGCCGCTTGCGACGCCTCTGACCCTGACTGCGCCTGCCACGAGGTCGCGGCCCCGCCCCCGCGTGCCCGCGCCGCCCTCTCGCCGACGTCGGTACAGTTAAACGTCCACCTGACGGCGCACCGGACCGCCGGTGCCCCCGTCGCTACCGCGTGGGAGGCCCAAGCTTCTCTCGGCCTCGGCGTGGTCGGCCGGGCTCACGGCTCGACCTGGGAGCGGGCGGCCGGCGAGGCGGTGCGGCAGGCGCTCCGGGCCTGGAAGGCGGACCGGCGCGTCATGCCGGCCGAGGTCCGAGAGGCGGTGCGTGAGGTGCTGACCGGGGCGGTGCGGCCGTGACCGCCCCGAGCACGCTTCAAGACGAGCTGGGCGGCGGGTTCGCCGAGCGGCGCGAGGTCGGCAAGCGCCGCCGGCCGCCGACGACGGCGGCGCACGCCGTCGAGGTGCTAGGCGAGGCCAAGGCCCGCATGAGCCGGCGCGCGTGGTCGGGCGGGACCGGCAAGCACGGCGGCCCCCAGGCCGGCACGGTGCAGGTGCTCGACCGGCCGCCGGCCGACCTGCCGGCGCCGCGCGACGTCGGCCGCGGTGAGGGCCGCCCGTCCCTGCTCCTCCTCCACTCGGCGGCGGCGCCGGCCTCCCTCCTCCTCCGGGGCGAGTGGTGCCGGCGCTTCACCAGCGAGGCGGCGGCCCGGAGCTGGGCCGAGCGCGAGGGCTGGACGGTGGAGGGCGCGCCGTGACCCCCGCCCGGACCTACGCGGTGGGCTGGGCCGCCTACCGGGCCGAGGTGCGGCGGCGCGAGCTGCTCGCCGTCGCCGACGCGGTGGCCTTCGTGGTGCTCGTGGCGATGCTGCTCGGAGGGCTGGCCCTGTGAACGTCCTCGACTTCGCAGCCGAGCACCCGGTCCTTGCCGTCGTCCTCCTGGTCGTGGTCGGCGTGGCCGGCGGGAACCTGCTCGCGGCGCCGATCACCGCGTGGCGGAAGTGGCAGCGGCCGAACGACTGCCCGCGGTGCGGCGGGACCGGGAGGGAGCCTTGACCCGGCCCAAGCGCCCCTCGCCGGCCTACGGCGAGGAGCTGGCCGCCGTGCTCGACCGCATCGACGGCGAGCGCGAGCGGCTGGCCGACATCGTGAAGGACAGAAAGGGGCGCATCGCCGCCCTGGAGAAGCGCGCCCGGCAGCTCCGGGACCTCATCGCGGGCCGCGACTTTGAGCAGGAGACCATCCCGGGAACGGAAGTGACCGAGGTACTCACCGAGGCGGCCGAGGTCGCCGACAGGAGCAGGGCATGAGCTACGAGAAGGACGTTCGCTGGACGCTGGACGAGCTGCACGAGGAGCGGCGCGCGATGGACGAGGAACTAGCCCAGGTGCGCGGGCGGTACGAGCCGCGCATCACCGAGCTGCGCGACCGCCTGGAGGAGGAGACCCGGAAGCTGCTGGCCGACCCGGAGCGGCACGACGTCGGCGGCGTCATCGGCGGCGGCCCGGCCGACGAGCCGAAGCCGAAGCGGAAGCGCCGCCAGAAGGAGGAGCCGAAGAAGTGCGAGAAGTGCGGCGCGCCGCCCGAGGTCTACCGGGCCGCGGGGGTGTTCTGCTGTGACTGCTTCGTTGAGCACAGCAAGGAGCTGGACCGGGAAGAGGCGAAGCGGGAGGGGCGCAAGGTCTACGACTTCACCGACGACGAGGGCGTCACGGTCGGCTACTGCGTAGACTGCGACCGGCCCGCCGGCTCCCCGCCGGCCGGCTGCGGCAACCCCGCGGCCCACAAGCCGGCCCAGGCCGGCGACCTGGAGCTGCCGCTGTGACCGTCGCCGCCTACATCCGGGTCAGCAGCAAGGGGCAGGACCACGCCATGCAGCGGCTTGCCATCGAGCGGGCCGCCGCCGGCCGGGGTGACCAGGTCGGCGAGTGGTACGCCGAGAAGCGGACCGCGACCAAGATGGACCGGCCCGAGCTGGGCCGCCTGCTGGCCGACGTCCGGGCCCGGCGGCTGCACCGGGTCTACGTCTGGCGCCTCGACCGGCTCACCCGCACCGGCATCCGGGACACCCTCGACACGGTGGAGGAGTTCCGGTCCCTCGGCGTCGAGCTGGTCAACCTGGCCGACGGGTTCACGGTGCCGGCGCCCGGCGTCGAGGGGAGCGCGGCCAAGGTGGCCGAGCTGATTCTCTCCATCCTGGCGTGGGCCGCCGAGATGGAGCTGCTCACCCGCCGCGAACGCATCGCCGCCCGGCGCGAGCTGGCCGAGGAACGCGGGGAGGCGTGGGGCCGCCCGTCGAGGCTGTCTCTCAGGCAGCGCGCCGACATCCTCGACCGGCTGCGCAACGGCTCGACGGTGCGCGAGGTGGCGGCGGCCCTGAAGGTGCCGCGATCGACGGTCGGGCGGGTGCAGGCGGCGGCCCGCAACGGCTCCGGGGTGGACGCCACTGCGTCGAGGCTGCTCGGTGAGCTGTCCCGAAATCCTCCCCCCGCCGGGACCCCCTCGGCGCGCCCGCCGGGCGGCTCCGAGCCCCCCGTGTCCCGGTAGCAGACTTCCGGGACAGGCCACCAACCCCCGCGGCGCCCATGCCGGGCCGCGGGGGTTGCCGTTGAGGGACAGGAAGGGCCCTGGCCGCCCCGTGGCGGGCCGTTCGGCGGGAGGAGGTGCTACCGGCGACGGGCCCGGCGGGCGGCCGGCTGGACGCGAACCGGGAAGCCGTCGGCATCGACGCCCACCAGGACGCGCCCGCGCTCGCCCGGCAGGCGCTTGGCTGCGCAGAGCCCCGACCGGACCCACCGCCAGACGACGCGGGTTGCGCTGTCGAGGGAACCACCACCGGCGGCAACGAGGGCGCCCGCGGCAACCTTCGCCGTCGTGTAGCGCGTCACTCGGGGGCACTCCACCGCAGTCGCGAGCACACCCGCTCACTACCAGAGCGCCCATGGGCTCGTCAAAGTCCGATGCGTGAACGACGGCACCAAGACGACCGACACGCCCCCGCCCGGCGGCCCGCCCGAGGCCGCCACCCCGCCCGCCCCGCCCGACGAGGCCGCCGCCAGTGAAGCGGCGGCGGCCCTCGCCCGGCGCCGGCACGAGCTGGCCGCCGAGGCCGACGGCGACGCCCCGGTCCGCATGGCGGACATGGACGCGGTCCGGCGTGAGCTGCTGGACGAGATGAAGGCGGCGCGTGCCGAAAGCGTGCGGCACGCCGTGCCGCCGCCCGCCCCCGCCCCTGCGCAGAAGCGCAGCGGCGGAATGCTGGCCGGCGTGGTCGGCGCGCTGGTAATGCTGGGGGTCCTCGTGGCCCTGGCGGCCGTCGCGGAGCGTCGCCGGTGAGCCCCGCCGCCCCCAAGGCCGTGCCGGCCACCGTGCCGCCCGCCGTGCCGCCCGCCCCGAAGCCGCCGGAGCTGTCGACGGCCGAAAAGAAGGCGCTCCGCGAGGTGGCGCGCCGGGAGTTCAAAAACGAGGTCAAGGCGAG
>JAJYAW010000367.1 GCA_021779335.1 Myxococcales bacterium
GCCGGCGCCGCCGGTCCCGCCGGCCGAGCGCTTCGCCCGGCGGCTCGACGCGCTGGCCGCCGAGCGGCTGCCCGAGCAGGGGCGGGCGCGCGAGTACTTCTTCCGGCTCTCCGAGGCGGTCCGCCAGTACGTCGGCGCGCTCACCGGCCTGAACGCCCTCGACCTCACCACCGGCGAGCTCGTCGACGCCCTGCGCGCCGCCGGGGATCCGCGCCTCGACGTGGAGGCCCTGCGCGCCTTCTCGGAGGACGCCGATCTCGTCAAGTTCGCCCGCGCCCCGGCCGGCGGCCGCGAGTGCGACGCCGGCATGCGCTACGCCCGCGACCTGCTGGAGCGGACCCGCCCGGTCGTGCCCGCGCCGGACGCCGGCGCGGCAGCCCAGGCCCCGGTTCCGGCCTCGACCTCGACGCCGACGCCGACGCCGCCCCCGGACCGGCCGCGGAGGCTGCCGTGACGCTCGAGCCCCTCCACCTGGCCCGCCCCTGGGCGCTCCTCCTCCTCGCCTTCCTCCCGCTGGCGGTCCTGGCGCTGGCCCTGGAGCTGCGCCGGGCCCCGCGCCTGCTCCACCCGCGCGCCGCCGCCCTGGCCGCGTCCGGGCGGGGGCTGGTGGCCCGGCTCTGGTGGCTGCCGCAGGGGCTGCTCCTGGCCGCCCTGGCGCTCTCGGTGCTGGCGCTCGCCCGCCCGCAGGCCCGCGAGCGGGAGCCGGAGCGGCTGTCGGTGGAGGGGATCGACATCGTCATCGCGCTGGATCTCTCCACCTCGATGCGCGCGGCCGACTTCAAGCCGGTGGACCGGATCACCGTGGCCAAGGAGGTCCTCAAGGACTTCATCGGCCGGCGCACCTCCGACCGGATCGGCCTGGTGGTCTTCGCCGGCGACGCCTACACGCAGGCGCCGCTCACGCTCGACTACGGCATCCTGCGCACGCTGGTGGACCAGCTCAAGATCGGCGTCATCGAGGACGGCACCGCCATCGGCAACGCCATCGCCACCGCCGTCAACCGGCTGCGCGAGTCGGACGCCAAGAGCAAGGTGATCATCCTCATCACCGACGGCGACTCCAACGCCGGCCAGATCTCGCCGCGCGAGGCGGCCCAGATCGCCAGGACCTTCGGCGTCCGCGTCTTCCCCATCCTGGTGGGCACCGGCGGCGTGGTGCCCTACCCCGTGGGCGTCGACCTCTTCGGCCGGACCGTCTACCAGCCCATGCCCTTCGCCGTGAACCCGGGGCTCCTCCAGGAGATCGCCCGCATCACCGGCGGCGCCTACGCCAACGCCAGCGACAAGGCCGGGCTGGAGCGGGGGCTGCAGGCGGTGCTCGACCGGATGGAGAAGACCCGCATCCTCGAGTCCACCGCCTCCTCGCGGGTGGTGGAGCTCTTCCCCCGCCTGCTCGGCCCCGCCTTCTGGCTGGCGGCGCTCGGGCTGCTCCTCGGCCTGACCCGCTGGAGGAGCTTCCCGTGACCGGCGCCGCGCCGCTCACCTTCCGGGTGCTGGGTGCCCCGGCGCGGCTGGCCGAGCCCGCGGCGCTCTGGCTCCTCGCGGCGGTGCTGGCGCTGGCGGTGCTGGGGGTGGTGCAGCTCTCCCGCCGCCGCGCCCTGCTGACGCGGACCGCCGGCCCGCAGGCCCGCCGGGTGGCCCCGCGCGCCGGCACGGCCCGGCCGGCCGGCCGGCTCGGCGCCTCGCTCACCGGCCTGGCGCTCCTGGCGCTGGCCCTCTCCCGGCCGCAGTGCGGCACCCGCACCGAGCTGGCCAGGCGCCTCGGCGTGGACCTGGTGGTGGCCCTCGACGTGTCGCGCTCCATGCAGGCGCGCGACGTGAAGCCGGACCGGCTCGGCCGCGCCAAGCTCGAGCTCGGCTCGCTCCTCGACCGGCTGGCCGGCGACCGGGTCGGCGTCGTGGTCTTCGCGGGCCAGGCCTTCGTGCAGTGCCCGCTCACCACCGACTACGCGGCGGCCCGCCTCCTCCTGCGGGCCGTCTCGCCGCGGAGCGTGCCGCAGCAGGGCACCGACCTGGGCAACGGCCTGCTGGCGGCGCGCGAGGTGCTGGAGGGCTCGGGCGCCGCCGCCGGGCGGACCAAGGTGGTGCTGCTGGTGAGCGACGGCGAGGACCTGGAGGGCGGCGCCCGCGAGGCGGCGGCCCGGCTCGGGGAGGCGGGCATCCGCATCTACGCCCTGGCCATGGGGACCCCGGCCGGCGAGCCCATCCCGCTCACCGACGAGGCCGGCGCGGTCACCGGCTACAAGAAGGACGGGACCGGGGAGCCGGTGGTGACCCGGCTCGACCTCGCCACGCTGCGCGCCGTGGTGGAGAAGGGCGGCGGCGAGCTCTACCAGCCGGGCACCTCCGGCCAGGGGCTGGACGCCTTCCGGGCCGCGCTCGACGAGCTGGCCAAGAGCGAGCTCACCAGCCGCCTCACCGTCCAGTACGAGGACCGCTACGCCCTGGCCGCCTTCCCGGGCTTCCTGCTCCTGCTGGGCGCGCTGCTCCTCGGCGAGGGGCGCGCCCCGCCCCGCCGCGGCGAGGAGGACGAGCCGTGACCCCGCTCGCCGCCCTGGTCGCCGCGCTGCTGGCCGGCGCCGCCCCGTTCAAGGCGGAGCAGCCGCGCGTCAAGGAGGGGAACGAGAAGCTGCTCTCCGGCGATCCGGCGGCGGCGCTGCAGCGCTACGGGGAGGCGGAGCGGGAGGCCGGCCCGCGCCCGGAGATCGAGTTCGACCGGGGCGACGCCCTCTACGCCCAGGGGAAGCACGCCGAGGCCCGCGAGGCCTGGCGGCGGGCGGTGGAGGCCGACCGGGCGGGCACCCTCTCCTCCCGGGCGCTGCAGAACATGGGCAACGCGCTCGACGCGGCGGGCGACCACGACGGTGCGGCCCGCGCCTTCGCCGACGCGCTCGGCCGCGACCCCGGCAACGAGGACGCGCGCTATAACCTCGAGGTCCTGCTGCGACGCAAGGCGGCCGAGCAGGAGAAGCCCAAGGACCAGGGGAACCCCAAGGACCAGGCGAAGCCCAAGGATGGCCAGGGGCAGCAGCCCAAGGAAACGCAGCAGCCCGAGGGCGCGCCGGGGCAGGAGCCGAAGGACGGCTCCCGGCAGCGGAAGCCCGACCAGGGCCAGGACGAGAGGCGGCGCGCGGGTGACGAGGAGCGGCGGGAGCAGGGGCAGCAGGGGGCGGCCGGCGAGCGCGAGCCCGGTCGAGAGGGCGATCCCGCCGGGGCCCGTGGGGAGGAGCTCGACCGGCAGGACGCCGAGCAGCTGCTCGACGCCCTGCGGGCCCGCGAGCGGAACATGCCGCTCGGGCCGGCCGGCCGGAAGGACCAGGGGAGGCGCGATGTCGCCAGGGACTGGTAGCCGCGCCCCGGCTCCTGGCGCGCTCCTCGGCCTGGCCGCGCTGCTCCTGCTCGCCGCCCCGGCGGCGGCGCGGGGCGCCATCGCGCTCAGCGCCAGCGTGGACCGGAACGAGCTGGCCCTCGGCGAGGTGCTGGTGCTCGAGGTGCGCGTCGAGGCCGACGCCGAGCCGGTGGTCTCGCTCCCCACCAGCGGCTTCGACTTCGACGTGGTCTCGCGCGGCCAGTCCAGCCAGACCAGCGTGGACCTGGGCGGCGGCGCCGGCGTGCGCATCCGGCGCACCGTCGTCTACCAGCTCGGCCTCAAGCCGCGCCGGGAGGGGACGCTCACCATCCCGCCCATCCAGGTGAAGGCCGGCCCGGCCAGCGGCGAGACCGTGCCCATCGAGGTGAAGGTGCTGCCGGCCGGCGCGGTCACGTCCCCGCCGCCCCAGCCGCCCGGCGGCGGCGCGG
>JAJYAW010000368.1 GCA_021779335.1 Myxococcales bacterium
ACGGCAGGAAGCTACGCCGCTACCGCCATCGCTGGCGCATCGAGCGGCTCTTCGCTTGGCTGCTCCGCCAGCGCCGCCTGGTCAGCCGGTGGGAGTGGAAGGCCGAGAACTTCCTCGGCCTTCTCCAACTCGCCTGCGCCCAGATCCTCTGGAGGAGGTTCTGAGATGCGTTCTAGGCGTCGCGCGGCACCGCGAGCATGCGCTCCAGCGCGCGGCGAGCGCCGTCGGCCACGTCGGCCGGGACGGTGATCTCGTGCTTGCCGTGCCGGAGCGCGTCGCGGACCATGAGCAGGTCCACCATCTTCATGTACGGGCAGTGCATGCGGCAGCCGATGCAGCCGTCGGCGATGACGAACTCCTTGCCGGGCCAGCGCTGCCGCAGCTGGTGGACGATGCCGTGCTCGGTGGCCACGATGAAGGTGTGGGCCTCCGGGTGCTTGCCCACCGCGGCCAGCATGGCGGTGGTGGAGCAGATCTCGTCGGCGATCTCGAGCACGTCGGCGCGGCACTCGGGGTGGGCGATGACCACCGCGTCCGGGCGGCCGGCCTTCACCCTGGTGACGCTGGCGCTGCGCAGCACGTCGTGCACCGGGCAGCAGCCGTCGTAGACCACCACCTCCTTCTCCGGCACCTTGGCCTTGACCCAGGCGCCCAGGTTGCGGTCCGGCGTGAAGAGGATCTGCCGCTGCGGCAGCGAGCGGACCACCGAGGCCGCGTTGGCGCTGGTGCAGCAGACGTCGGAGAGCGCCTTCACCTCGGCGGTGGAGTTCACGTAGGTGACCACCGCGTGGCCGGGGTAGCGCGCCTTCCAGTCCTCCAGCGACTCGGCGGTGATGGAGTCGGCCAGCGAGCAGCCGGCCGAGAGGTTGGGCAGCAGCACCCGCTTCTCCGGGGCCAGCACCTTGGCCGACTCGGCCATGAAGTGGACGCCGCAGAAGACGATGGTCCGCTGCGCCACCTGCCGGCCGGTGATGGCGAGCTGCAGCGAGTCGCCCACGTGGTCGGCCACCCGCTGCACCTCCGGCAGCTGGTAGTTGTGGGCCAGGATGACCGCGTCCTGCGCCCGGGCCAGCGCCCGGATCTCCGCCTCGAGGTCGGCCACCTCGGCGGGCGTCAGGTCGCTGCCCGAGGCCGGGTGGGCCACCGGATCGTGGGTGTGGGCGACGGGCAGGCTCATGGGTCCTCCGCGGGAAGGGCCCGGAGTATCGGGCCCGGCCGGAGCGGAGCGCAAGGGGCCGCGGGCCCCAGGAAGGAGTACCGGCCGCCGCCCCGATCCGCTAGCGTCACCGGGGTGGGGCGCGGCTGGCCGCGCCCGCCGGGCGGGCCGGAGGAGAGCCGGAGGAGGGACGAGGTGCGCATCGACGAGGAGCTCCGGCGGGACGTCGCGACCGCCGTCCGGGCCATCGAGCAGGGCTCGGCCGCCGAGGTGGTGGTCACCATCGTGCCTCGGTCGTCGGGTCACTGGGAGGTGTCGCTCTGGGCGGCCCTCGCCGCCGCCTTCCTGGTCCAGGCCGGCGCGGCGCTCCTCGCCCCGGACACCCGCGCGCCCCACCTGGCGCTCGACTCGGCCCTGCTGGCCCTGGCGGCCGCCTGGCTGGTCCGCCGCGTCCCGGCGCTGGAGCGCCGCCTCCTGCCGGCCCGGGTGGCCGCCCACCGGGTCGAGCTCGGCGCGGAGAGCGCCTTCTGCCGCCAGGGCATCTTCCGGACCCGGGGCCACACCGGGGTGCTGGTCTACCTCTCGGTGCTGGAGCGGCGCGCCGTGCTGCTGCCCGACGACGCGCTGGTCCAGGCGCTGCCGCCCGACGCGCTGGCCGCGCTGCGGGACCAGGCGGACCGGCTCTTCGCCGGCGGCGCGCCCCGCCAGGCGCTCCTCGCCCTGCTGGACCAGCTCCGGCGCCTCGCGGCCCGCCACCTCCCGGCCGGCCCCGCCGACGCCAACGAGCTGCCCGACGAGCCGGTGACCGGATGAGCCGCGCCCGCCGGCTGGCCCGCCGCCTCGGGCCGCGCCTCCTCATCGCCCTGCCCGTCCTGCTCGCCGCCGCCGCCGCCCTGGCGCGCGGCGGGGGCGGCCAGGGCTACTCCGGCGGCTCCTCCGACGGCGGCGGCTCCTCCGGCGGCGGCGGCGACGCGAGCGGCCTCGTCTTCCTGCTCCTGGAGCTCCTCTTCCGCTACCCGCAGGTGGGCGTCCCGCTCCTCGTCGTCGTGCTGGTGGCGGGGGTGGTGCTCCGCCGCACCGGCCGGCTCGACGGGCGCTTCTCCACCGGCGACGGCTCGCTGGACCACCCGGCCTCGGCCCAGGCCTGGGCGCGCGCCGGCGCCTCCGGCTACCAGCTCGAGGCGCTGCGGCAGGCCGACCCCGACTTCTCCGAGCCGCTCTTCCTCGACTTCGTGGCGGCGCTGGTGGCCCGCGCGGTGGCGGTGGTCGGCACGCCGCGCCTGGTCGAGGTGGAGCGCTACCTGGCGAGCCCGCAGGCGCTCCTCCCCTTCGGGGAGGGCGGCTGGCAGGAGGTGGTGGTGGGGAGCACGGAGCTCGCCGCGGTGGCGGTGGCCCCCGACGCCACCCGCATCTCCGTCGGCGTGGCGCTGGGGGCCAGCAACGGCGTCGGCGGCCGCTGGTGGCGCACGAGCTGGACCTTCACCCGCGCCGCCGGCGTCCGGTCCAAGGGGCCGGGCGAGATCACGCGCCTGGCCTGCCCGTCCTGCGGCTCGGCCGCCGAGCGCCGCGACGACGGCGCCTGCAGCAACTGCGGCCAGCGGCCGGCGCCGGGCGAGGCCGCCTGGGCCGTCGCCGGCGTCACGGTGCTCGCGGTGGAGGAGCGCCCGCCCGTGACGCTGGGCGGCTACGCCCAGGAGGTGGGGACCGACCTGCCCACCATCCGGTCGCCCACCGTGGCGGCCGACCTCGCGGCCCTGGGGGCGACCTTCCCCGGCTTCGAGTGGCCCGCGGCGGAGCGCCGCTTCACGGAGGTGTTCCTGGCGCTGCAGCGGGCCTGGTCGGCCCGGGACCTCCCCGCCATCCGGCCGCTCGCGACCGACGCCGTCTTCGCCACCTGGCGCTACTGGGTCGAGGCCTACCGCGCCGCCGCGCTGCAGAACCGGCTCACCGACGTGCAGGTGACCAGGCTCGACCCGGCCCGGGTGACGCTCGACCGGTTCTACGCCGCCGTGACCGTCCGCATCTTCGCCTCCATGGTGGACCAGACCGTGGACGCCGCGGGCCGGGTGGTGGGCGGCGCCGCGGCGCCGCGGGTCTTCACGGAGTACTGGACCTTCGTGCGGACCCGCTCCGCGGCGACCGAGCGCGTGAGCTGCCCGAGCTGCGGCGCCGCGCTGGCGGCCGGCCAGGTGGGGCTCTGCCCGTACTGCGGCTCGCTCGTCGGCGCGGGCGCCTTCGACTGGATCCTGTCGCGGATCGACCAGGACGAGGACTACACCGGGAGCTGACGGCCCCCTCGGCGCGGCCCCCGCCCCGGACGGACCACGGCGCCCGCGGGTTCCGCTGGCTAGGATCGCCGGGTGCCCGACGCCGGCTCCGCGCTCCCCTGGTCCGCCCCCTCCCCCGCCGGAACCGGCCCCGCCACCGGGGGCGCGGCGCCAGCCCCGGAGAGGCGCTGACGCCATGCGGCGCCTGGTCGTCCTCGGGCTCGCGACCATCGCCCTGCTGGTGGCGGGGAGCCTCCTCTGGCTCAGCCGGCTGGATGGCGCGGACCCCGGCGGGCCGGAGCGGCCTCCCGCGACCGCCGCGCCGGCGGCCGAGCCGTCCCCACCGGCTCCCCTGCCCCTGCTCCCGCCCCCGC
>JAJYAW010000369.1 GCA_021779335.1 Myxococcales bacterium
CCCCGGGCGGGGGCGCGGCCACCGGCGGCGCGGCCGGCTCGCCCTTGACGGCGTAGCCTCGCGCCGAGATGTGGACGTTGCCGGCCGCGTCGATGACGACGGTGCAGTTCTCGAACCGCTGGTCGGTGACGCCGTCGATGGCCACGCCGTTCAGCGTCAGGCCAGGACCGGCCAAGGCGGGGCCGGCGGCGACGGCGGCGGCCAGGGCCGGGATGAGTGCAAGTAGGCGCATCCGTTCGTGTTCCTAGCCCCCTGGGACGTGGTGCGTCAAGAATGCGGCCGGCGGCGGCGACGGGCCGATGAAAGGACGGGCCAGGGGGCCGGAGAATTCCCCGCGCGCCCGGCCCCGCTCAGACGCCCCGCGCCTCCGGCCCCCAGATCACCTTGTGGAGCTGGAGCGAGAGCCGGGCCCTCAGGCCCGAGGCCAGGAGCCACTCGGTGAGCGCCCGGGCGCTCACCTGCCCGGCGACCGGGGAGAAGAGGAGCGCCGCGCGCCCCTCCAGCCGGTGGCGGCGCACCACCTCGGCGGACCAGCGGAAGTCGGCCTCCGAGGCCACCACGAACTTCACCTCGTCGTGCGGCCGGAGCCCGGCCAGGTACGCGAAGTCGCGCGTCTCCTCGCCGGAGCCCGGCGGCTTCACGTCGAGGATGCGCACCACCTCGGGGGGGAGCGCGCCGGTGGGGCGCTGGCCGTGCGTCTCCACCGTGACCTCCCAGCCGCGCGCCAGCAGGTCGCGGCACAGCTCCGGCAGCTCGGGCTGCAGCAGCGGCTCGCCGCCGGTCAGGCAGACCAGGCGCGTCGGGAGCCGCTCGAGCTCGGCGAGGAGCTCGGCGCGGCTCCGCTCCACCCCGCCGTGGAAGGCGTAGGCCGTGTCGCACCAGGTGCAGCGCAGGTCGCAGCCGGTGAAGCGGACGAAGGCGCACGGCAGGCCGGCGCGCGTCCCTTCGCCCTGGATGCTGTAGAAGAGCTCGGTGAGCCGCATCGGCTCACTGGACCGGCGGAGCGCCGGCCTCGGCGAGGCGCGCCCCCGGCTCGGCGGCGAAGGCCTTGCGGACGCGGCGCCACGCCTGCTCGACCCGCTCCGGGTAGGCGCTCGCCCAGCCGGGGACCTCGCCGTCCTCGAGGAACTCCAGCACGCGGTTCGGCCCCGAGTTGTAGGCCATCAGCGCCAGGTCCAGGTGGCCGGGATAGGCGTCCAGGCAGCGGCGCAGGTAGCGCACGCCGGCCCGGACGTTGACGATCGGATCCGACGGATCGGCGCCGCCGAGGCCGAGCGCCGCCGCCTCGCGCTGCATGGTGGCCGGGAGGAGCTGCATCAGGCCGCGGGCCCCGGCGCTGCTGGCCGCCAGCGGGTCGAAGCCCGACTCGACCTCGATCATGGCGAGCACCAGGAGCGGATCGACCTGGACCGCCTTCGCCTCCCCGATGAGCGCCCGGGCCACCGCCTCGTGGAGCGCCGGCGGCGCCGCGGGCATCCGCGAGTAGAGCTCGTCCTCCATGCGCACCAGGAGGGCCTCGCGGATCGGCTCGCCGCCGCCGTCCTGCGGGCCGGCGGCCTGCACCGGCGCGAGCGGGACGGGCAGCCGCACGCTCCTGCCGAGCGAAGACGGGACGGCCAGCGCGGCGGGCAGGAGCACCGCCGCCACCACGATCCGGACCGCACCGCTCGCGAGTTCCATCCTCAGGGTTTCGTCTCCTTCCGGCCGGCCAGCTCGTCCACCTTGGCCGAGAGGTCGGCCAGCCGCTTCTCGATGGCGTCGAGATCCCCCTTGGTCGGGACCTGCAGCCGTGCGGCCGCCTTCCTCACGCCCTCGTCGATCGCCTTCTCCAGCTCCTTGCGCTGCGCCTGGAGCCGCTCCCCGAACTCGCGGGCGTGGCGCCGGACGTCCTCCGGCGAGAAGCCCGCCGCGTCGGCCATCTTGCCGAAGACCTTCTCGGCCTCCTGCTCCGCCGCGTTGACCCCCGCCAGGGCGTGGACCCACGCCTCCTTGAAGACCTCCTGGATACTGGCCATCGTCCTAGGCCTCCGCCTTCTTCGAACCCTTCCGGGCGGGGCGCGCCTTTTGCCCCTTCTCGAACTTCTTGGCAAGCCGGTCGAGTTCCCGGTGGAGTTCGTCGACCTCTTCCTTTGATGCAACACCCAGGAATGAAACGGCTTTCCCCTGGAGCTCCAAGATCCGCTCGAGCGCTTCGGTCCGGAAGCTCTCGGCCTTGTCCCTCCACTCCTCGGCCCGGACCGCGCCCGTCCGCTGGAACTTCTCCAGCCGGCCGCGCAGGTCGACCACCCGGTCGTCCTTGGAGATCTTGAGGAGCATCGTCTCGAGCTCCTTGCGGCTCGTCCGGCCCTTCTCGACCAACTCCTTCAGCGCCTTCTCGGCGCCTTCCTCGAGCTGTCCGAGGCGCGCCTGAGCCTGCTCGAGCTGCTCCTTCAGGAATTCTGGGACCTTGCTCGCGCGCCTGGCGCCGTTCTTCTGGGTCTCGCCCATGGGCTGCCTCCGTGTAGTGGGGTGGGCAGAGGTGCGCCACCCCGTGAACTCGGCACATGGTTAACGCGTCGCGTCAGGACAGTCAAGACGACGCGACGCGTCACTTGGGTCGGGGTGCACGGGCGCTAGCGCTTCGGCAGGTCGGCCCCCACCGCGTCCGCCACGGTGGCGAAGCCGTCGCGCGCGAGCAGGCGGGCCAGGCCGGCGCTGGTCCGCCTGGCGAAGCCCGGACCGCCGTAGATGAAGCCCGTGTAGACCTGGACCAGCGAGGCGCCCGCCCGGATCTTGGCGTAGGCGTCCTCGGCGCTCATCACCCCGCCGACCCCGATGACCGGCACCCGCCCCGCGGCGCGGAGGGCCACGCGGCGGACCACCTCGGTGGCCCGGGCCGTGAGCGGCGCGCCCGACAGGCCGCCCGCCTCCTTCGCCCTGGGGTGCGACTCCACCCCGTCCCGCGAGAGCGTCGTGTTGGTCGCCACGATGCCGGCCACGCCCGCGGCGATGGCCACGTCCACCGCCTCGTCGAGGGCCTCGGCCGTGAGGTCCGGCGCCAGCTTCACCAGCAGCGGCTTGCCGGGCGAGCGCTCGGCCAGCCGGGCCACGCAGGCGCGCAGCAGCCGGTCGAGGGCGTCCCGCTCCTGGAGCTGCCGCAGCCCGGGCGTGTTCGGCGACGAGATGTTCACCACCAGGTAGTCGGCGTGGCGGTGGAGCAGGTCGATGCAGGCCAGGTAGTCCTCCGCCGCCCGCTCGTTGGGCGTGGCCTTGTTCTTGCCCACGTTGACGCCCACCGGCCCCGGGCGCGCCGCGGCCGCCAGGCGCGCCAGCCGCGCCGCGCACACCTCCGCCCCGTCGTTGTTGAAGCCCATCCGGTTGATGAGGGCCCGGTGCTCCGGCAGGCGGAAGAGGCGCGGCCGCTCGTTTCCCGGCTGCGGCCGCGGCGTGATGGTGCCCACCTCGACGTGGGAGAAGCCCATGCCGAGCAGCCCGGCCACCGAGGCGTCGCCCTTGTCGAAGCCGGCGGCCAGGCCGATGGGGCCGTCGAACCGGAGCCCCAGGCAGCGGACGGCCAGCCGCGGATCGACCGCCGGGCGGCGCCGGCGCGCCAGGCCGGCCGGCACGGCGCGCAGCACCGCGTGGGCCAGCCGGTGGACGGTCTCCGGGTCGAAGCGGAAGAGGAGCCAGCGCAGCAGGGGCCAGAGCATGCCCCCGTCTACCGCGGATCGGGCGGCGCGGCAGCAGGAACCAGCTCCAGCGTCATGAGCAGCGCGTCCTCGTTCTCCTCGACGTAGTAGCGCGGCCGCACC
>JAJYAW010000370.1 GCA_021779335.1 Myxococcales bacterium
CCCGGCTGCCGCCCCGTCCCCGGCCGTTGCCTCGACCGCGCCCCCGGCTGCCGCCCCCCGCCCCAGGCCGAAGGCCGATCCGGCCGCCCGGCTCGAGCTGCGCGGCGACAAGCCGCAGGCCTCCATCCGCGTCGACGTGGACCGGCTCGACGAGATCGCCGCCATCGCCGGCGACGTGCTGGTGGAGGGGGCGCGCGCCATGCGCCGCTCCAAGGATCTGACCGGCCTCTTCTCCCGCTGGAACCGGCTCTCCGACCGGGTGGTGGCGCTGGCCGAGCAGCTCCGCCACGACGGCCACGGCGGCCGCCACCTGGAGCTGCTCGAGGGCGACGTCCACCTGCTGCGCTCCGACACCTTCCGCTTCGTCCGCAGCCACACCGAGGCGGTGCAGGGGGCGCAGACCCAGTTCAGCCTGATGGCCGAGCGGGTCGGCTCGGCGCGCCTCATCCCGCTCTCCGGCGTGCTGGCCGCCTTCCCCCGCGCGGCGCGGGACATGGCGCGCGAGCAGGGCAAGGAGATCGAGATCACCGTCCAGGGCGGCGAGACCGGCGTGGACAAGGCCATCCTGCTCTCGCTCAACGACCCGCTCGTCCACCTGGTGCGCAACGCGGTGGACCACGGCCTGGAGCCGCCCGAGGAGCGCCAGGCCGCGGGCAAGCCGCGCGCCGGCCGCCTCGGCATCACGGCCCGCACCGACGGCGACCTGCTGGCGCTCGTGGTGGAGGACGACGGGCGCGGCGTCCACCCGTCCAGGGTGCGCGCCTCGGCCGTCCGCAAGGGGCTCATCGGCGAGCAGCAGGCGGCCGGGCTGTCGGCGCGGGCCGCCCTGGAGCTCATCTTCGCGCCTGGCTTCTCCACCCGCGACGAGGCCGGCGAGACGAGCGGCCGCGGCGTGGGGCTGGACGTGGTGCGCAAGAAGGTCACGGCGCTGGGCGGGTCGGTCACGGTGGAGTCGGAGCCGGGCCAGGGGTCGCGCTTCACGCTGCGCATGCCCCAGTCGCTCTCGCTCATGAAGGTGCTGCTGGTCCGCATCGACGACGACGTCTACGGGCTGCCGGCGGTGGACGTGGAGGCGGTGGGCCGGCTGGACCCCAAGGACGTCACCGAGGTGGCCGGCATCCGGGCGGTCCGCTACCGCGACCGGCTCCTGCCGGTGGTGGCCCTGGGGCCCCTCCTCTCCCTCAACGGCGGCCCGCGCCACCCGCGCCCCACCGTGGCCTACGTCGTCCACGGCTCGGAGGGGGCCGCGGTGGTGGTGGACGGCCTCTTCGGCGAGCGGGAGGTGGCGGTCAAGGCGCCCGGCGCCTTCCTGAAGGGCATGCGCTTCGTCACCGGCGCGGCCGCGCTGGAGGACGGGCGGGTGGCGCTGCTGCTCTCCACCTCGGACCTGGTGGGCGCGGCGCGCCGCCTGGCCTCCCCGGCGGTGGCGCGCGGCCGCGACCGGCGCCGCCTGCGGGCCCTGCTGGTGGACGACTCGGCCATCGCCCGCGAGGCCGAGGCGGCGCTGCTCCGCTCGCTCGGGCACGAGGTGGACGAGGCCGTCGACGGCGAGGACGGCTGGCGCAGGCTGCAGGACGGCGGCTACCACGTGCTGGTCACCGACGTGCAGATGCCGGTGCTGGACGGCATCGACCTGACCCGCCGGGTCAAGGCCACGCCGCGCTTCCTCAAGCTCCCCATCCTCATCCTCTCCTCCCTCTCCGCCCCGGAGGAGCGCCGCCGCGGCGTCGACGCCGGCGCCGACGCCTACCTGGTGAAGGGCGAGCTGGACCCCGAGAACCTGGCCGCCACGCTGGAGCGGCTCTGCGGGGGAGGCGCGTGAGCACGGGCGACCGCCCCATCCGCGTGCTGGTGGCGGACGACTCGGAGCTGTTCAGGGCGCTCCTCTCCGCGGTCATCGCGGCCGACCCCGCCTTCGACGTGGTGGCGGTGGCGGCCGACGGCAACCGCGCCGCCGCCCTGGCGCGCGACCTCAGGCCCGACGTCATCACCATGGACCTGAACATGCCGGACGCCGACGGCTTCTCCGGCATCGCGCGCATCATGGCCGACACGCCCACGCCCATCCTGGTGCTGACCGCCAACCGGGCCGAGGTGGTCGGCTTCAAGGCCCTCTCGCTGGGCGCCCTCGACATCGTGGAGAAGCCGGCCGCCACCGCCGACCTGGACGAGTACGGCGCCCGGATCCGCTCGCGCCTCAAGCTGCTGGCCGGCGTCAAGGTCATCCGCCACCTGCGCGGCCTGCGCGGCCAGCGGGGCCGCCTCCCCGGCCCGCCCTCGCGCCGCGTCGACCTGGTGGTCATCGGCGCCTCGCTAGGCGGGCCGCGCGCCCTGGCCACCCTGCTCAAGGGGCTGCCGGCCGCCTTCCCGGCCCCGCTGGCCATCGTGCAGCACATCGCCGACGGCTTCACCCAGGGGCTGGCCGGGTGGCTGCAGCAGGAGTCGAGGCTGGAGGTGCGCGAGGCCCGCCACGGCGACCCGCTGGTCCCGGGCCGCGTGCTGCTGGCCCCCTCCGGCGCCCACCTGCTGGTGGCCGAGGGCGAGGTGCGCCTCTCCGACGCGGCGCCGGTCGACACCTTCAAGCCCTCGGTGACGCCCCTCTTCACCTCGGCGGCGAGGAGCTACGGCGCGCGCGCCTGCGGCGTGCTCCTCACCGGCATGGGGCGCGACGGCGCCGAGGGCCTGAGGGCGCTCAAGGACGCGGGCGCAGAGACGCTGGCCCAGGACGAGGCCACCAGCGCCGTCTTCGGCATGCCCAAGGCGGCCATCGAGCTGGGGGCGGTGGGGCGGGTGCTGGCGCTGGAGGACGTGTCGCGGGCCCTGGTGGAGCTGACCCGGTGATCGCCGTCGACCCCGCCGAGCTGGCCGAGCTGGCCGCCCTGCTCAAGGCGCGGGTGGGGCTCCACATCCGGCCCGACAGCTACGCGGCGCTGCGGCTGGCGGTGGCGGCCCGGCTGGAGATGCCGCCGCCGGTGGCCGCCGACGTGGCCGGCTACCTGGCGCTGCTCGCCTCCGAGCAGGGCGACGACGAGCTGCGGCGCCTGCTGCCGCTGGTGACGGTCGGCAAGACCAACTTCTTCCGCGACGACCGGCAGTTCCGCGCCCTGGCCGCGCTCCTGCCCGGGCTGGTGGCGCGCGCCCGCGGCGGCGGCGCGCCGGTGCGCCTCTGGTCGGCCGGCTGCGCCACCGGCGAGGAGCCGTACTCCATCGCCATGAGCTGCGCCGAGGCCGGCGCCGCGCCGGAGCAGGTGGAGCTGCTGGCCACCGACGTCAACCCCGAGGCGGTGGCCGCGGCGGCGCGCGGGCTCTACGAGGGGCGGCGCAGCCGCGAGATCCCGGCCCCGCTGCTGGCGCGCCACTTCGATCCGGAGGGGGACGCCTGGCGGGTCCGCGCCTCGCTGCGCCGCTACCTCCGCGCCATCCGCCCCCACAACCTGGTGGCCGGCGCCTTCCCGGAGCCGGAGGGGGGCGGCTGGGACCTCATCTTCTGCCGCAACGTCATCATCTACTTCGACACGCCCACCACCCAGCGCGTCCTGGAGCAGTTCCACCGGGCCCTCACGCCGGGCGGCTACCTGTTCCTGGGCTACTCGGAGTCGCTCTTCCGGCTCTTCGACGGCTTCGAGCTCACCGAGGTGGCGGGCGCCTTCCTCTACCGCAAGCCGGAGGACGGCGGCCGCGGGGCCGGCCCGTCGCCGCGGCCGTCGCAGCCGCTCCCCTCCTCGCCGCCGCCGGTGCGCCACCTCACCTTCCCCGCGGCGGGCACGCCGACCCGGCGCATGCCCGCCAT
>JAJYAW010000371.1 GCA_021779335.1 Myxococcales bacterium
GTGGCGGCGCCGAGGTTGCCCGGCGTGGGGGTGAGGCCGCCGGTCCTGGCGAGGGCGCCCCAGGTCATGTCGACGGTGCCGGTGGCGTGGCCGGTGGAGGTGGGCGTGGTGTGGCAGTCGGCGCAGGAGAGGACCGCGGCGCGCAGCGACGTGCCGGTGACGTGCTTCTGGTGGGCGCCGACCTTGACGCCGGTGGAAGCGCCCTTGGTGTCGAGCGGCGGGGCGTTGTTGACGCCGGCGGTGCCGTGGCAGCTCGAGCAGGTCAGGTTGGTGTCGAGCGCGCCGTTGAGGTGCGTCGCCGTGTTGACCGTGCAGGCCGCCAGGTTGCCCGTCGTGCAGGTGTACCCGGTGTGGCACGATCCGCACTGCGTCGTGCTCGTCACGCCGGCGTGCGCCGCGCTCGAAGGCGGCGCCTTGTGGCAGCTGCCGCACGTCGTGGCCACCGCCGCCGTGTCGGTGAACCTCGGGCTGGTCAGGCTGCCCGCGTAGGCCGCGTTCCCGGCCCACTGCTGCCCGTGGCAGTAGTTGGTGCAGGTGGGCGAGGCCTCCCAGGTGGCCTGGGTGGGGGTGGTGGCGGCGCCGAGGTTGCCCGGCGTGGGGGTGAGGCCGCCGGTCCTGGCGAGGGCGCCCCAGGTCATGTCGACGGTGCCGGTGGCGTGGCCGGTGGAGGTGGGCGTGGTGTGGCAGTCGGCGCAGGCGAGCGGGAGGCCGCGCAGGTTGGCGCCGGTGACGTGCGCCTGGTGGGCGCCGACCTTGACGCCGGTGGCGGCGCCCTGGGTGTCGAGCGGCGGGGCGTTGTTGACGCCGGTGGTGCCGTGGCAGCTCGTGCAGGTCAGGCCGCTCACGTCGGTGACGCCGTTGACGTGGAGCGTCTTGTTGACCGTGCAGGCGGCCAGGTTGGCGGCGGTGCAGTCGTAGCCGGCGTGGCAGCCGCCGCAGTTGGTGCTCGTGCCGACGCCGGGGTGGGGGGCGTCGGGCGGCAGCCCGTGGCAGGTGCCGCAGCCGGCCGTGCCGGTGGAGGTCCAGGTCACGGTCTTCGAGGCGGCGCCGCCGGTGAGCGTGGCGCCGTGGCAGTAGTTGGTGCAGGAGGTGGGGGTGGCGCGGGCCAGGCCGGTCGCGTCGCGCGCGGCCGGGTAGCTGCCGGCCGCCGGGGCGGGCGTGGCGCCGCGGCTGGCGGCGAGCTGCCAGCCCACCACGACCTGGCCGTCCACGTGGCCGACGCCGACGTGGGCGGCGTCGGTGAGCACGCCGACGCCGTGGCACTCCTGGCAGCGGAAGGCGAGCGCCAGCCGGTTGCCGGTGGTGGCGCTGTCCGAGACGTGGCGCTGGTGGGCGCCCACGGCGTTCTCCGCGGCGGTCAGCTCGTCCTGGGAGCCGCGCTCCGGCGCCGCCAGGACCGCGTTGACGGTGTTGGCGGCGGGGCTGCCGACCGCGTCGGCGGCGGCGGGGCCGGTGGCGACCGCGGCGCGGGTCAGCGACTTGTCGCCGTGGCAGAAGGTGCACTCGGTCCGCCAGTCGGGGTGCTGCTTGCCGGTGTAGCCGGCCACGAAGTCGACCGGGTTGGCGTGGCAGGTGTTGCAGGACTCCGGCTTGCCGGCGGCGCTGGTGGCCACCACGGTGTCGAAGCCGGCGCCGTGGCAGCTCGTGCAGCCGCCCGGCCCCTGCAGGTTGAGCCGGGCCTTCTTGCCGTGGTCGGGGAGCCAGGTCGCGGGCGCAGGGTGCGGGCTGGCCGCCTCGATGACGCCGTCCACGTGGTTGCCGAGCGTGAGGTCGATGGTGCCGTCGGCCTTGACGGTGCCGGGGTGGCACTGGCTGCACTGGGCGTTGCTGGTGAAGGGAGCGCCCGCCTTGTCGACCTGGGCGTGGCCCGGCGCGGAGGCCACCGTGGAGGCCTGGAAGTGGCAGGTGCCGCAGGCGGCGGCGCCGGTGGCGCCCCAGGTCGGGGCGTGGTTGGTGCCGCCGGCGCCGAGGCTGGCGCCGTGGCAGTAGGTGGTGGCGCAGCCCCCGGTGGCCGCGGTGTAGACCGGGACGAGCCCGCCCGTGGTGCCGAGGTTCTTGGCCGGCGCGACCGCCGTGCCGAACTGGACCACCGGCGTGACGCCGTGGCCCCGCGGGGAGGCGGTCACCGTCGTCGGCACCCGGTGGCACTCGGTGCAGGCGAAGGGGCTGGAGAGGCGCGAGCCGAGCGCGGCCACGGTCGAGACGTGGCGCAGGTGGGCGCCGACCTTGGCGCCGCTGCTCGCCCCGGAGGCGTCGACGGGCGGGGCGAAGACGGCGAAGGAGCCGGGCTGCTCGCCGCGCGCCAGGGTCTTGTCGCCGTGGCAGCTGTTGCAGGTGACGTCGACCTTCCCGTTGATGTGCGTGCCGCCCTGGCTCACGGGGATGGTGGCGCCGCCGGGGGTCACCGACGTGGAGTGGCAATTGACGCAGTCGGTCGGGGCGTAGGTGGCCGGGAGGTGGCTCGGCGGCGCGCCGTTGCTGGCGACGGAGCCGTGGCACGGCGCGCAGGCGTCGGCGCCGGCCAGCCGGCCGCCGTTCCAGACCGGCGTGGTGGCGAGCCCCTGCGCGGCCGTCGCGAGCTTCCCGCCGTGGCAGTAGACGTTGGAGCAGAGGCCGGTGGCGGGGTCGAAGGACGGGACGGCGCTGCCGTCCGGGGTCCTGGCCATCGCGCCGAAGGGGACGGCGACGACGCCGTCGATGTGGCCGGGGTCGGAGACGCGGGCCGGCTTCACGTGACACGCGTCGCAGTCGTAGCCCGCCCTCACGTGCGCCGTGTGCGCCCCCACCGTCATCACCGTCGTCAGCGAGTTGCCGCGCGTGTCCATCGGCGGCGCGCCCGTCGCGTTGTCCAGCCCGCCGTGGCAGCCGGTGCAGCTCGTCGAGCCGCCGGGCGTGGCCGCGACCGGGCGCGCCTTGTCGCAGGCGGCGAGTGCGGTGGCGCCTGCGAGCAGGGAGAGGAGGGCGAGTTGGCTGGCACGCATTCGAGACCCCTGGTGACGGCGCGGAGGAGGGCCGGCCTGGGGAGGCCGGGAGGTGCAGATTAGGCCGCGGCGCGCCGTCGATATCTTGACGTCCGTCAAGCGCCGGTGCGCCCGAGGTCAACTTCCGTTTGGAGGAGGTCGCCACCGGCGACCGACGCCACCGGCCGCCAAGCTACCTGATGAAGCGGAGGTACTGCTGGATCTCCTCCGACTCGCAGGCGGGCTCCTGCTGCTGCCCGTCGAACCGGATGGCGAGGCAGTGGGCCAGGACGGCCACCTGCTCCTCGGTGCACTTCCCGAGGCCGTCCCGGTACCGCTTGCCCGCCTCGCGGGCCCGCGACAGCACGTCCTCCGACTGGCGCAGGTCGCTCTGCAGCGCGTAGGACCGCTGCCGGTTCCCCTTGCCCAGCTTGAGGAGCGCCGCCTCGTGGCGCAGCTCGTCCTTGATCCGGTCGCGCCGCACGCCGTGGTAGCAGGCCAGCGACGAGTGGACCATGCGCATGAAGGCGGGGTCGCGCGAGTGCGCCGTGTCGAGGGTGGCGTGCGTCTCGGCCAGCTCGGCCTTCGAGCCGGCCTGGAGCTCGGCGCGCTCCCCCTCGGTCAGCTCCGAGACCGGCTTGACGGAGAGCCGCTCCAGCCGGAGCTGCGTCCAGATCTGGGAGCGCACCAGGTCGGAGGCGTCGGGCCCGGCGCGCCGGTCCAGCTCGGCCAGGTCGGCCTGGCGCGCCTGCTCGGCGGCGCGGCCGAGGCGGAAGGCGCGGGCGCACTCGTCGAGCGCGGCCTGCGGGCCCGAGTTGCGCCGCCGCGC